>CAZFGM010000140.1:0-13268 GCA_964518515.1 uncultured Alcaligenaceae bacterium
GCCGCGCTGGATGATGGTTTGCACCGCTTTTTGCCCCATTTTCTTGCGAATTTCCTATTCATTCCACCTTGGATTGGCAAACGCGAGAAGAGCTCGCCTCGGCGGCCAAAATGGCGTATGCAGTTCTGCAAGAAATGGATGAAAAGCCTCCTGCGCCAGACAGGGCTGGAGGAGCAAGCATGAAAGAGTACACGGTAATCTATGAGTGGGGCAAGCGCAATTGGTCGGCTTACGTCCCTGACCTGCCCGGCTGCATCGCCACGGGAATAACGCGCAAGCTGGTCGAGAAACAAATCCGCGCGGCCATCGAATGCCCCACTCACGCCAAGGGTTATTGGGTTTGACGCGAGTGGCAAAGCCTGCGGGGTTCCGGGGTTCAAGCTTTCCGCAGCCACAACCTAACCAGGTGCCGCTTGCGCTCGGGCTGGGAATAATCTTCGAACGCGGTGCGGTTGTGCAGGGTCCAGCGGTTGTTGATGAAGAACATGTCCCCGGGCGCCAGAGGAAATTCCACGCGCAAATCCGGATCGGCGGCCACGTGGTCCAGAATGTCCAGGGCGTGGGCTTGATCCGGAGTCAGCGGCGTCCCTGCTTTTTCCTGACCGACTTCAATCCAGTAGCGCAAATAGCGGCACAAAAGTTGGCGGCCGTCCCAGGAAAAAATGGGCACCGGCACCGTCGGCGCTTCGCCCGGGCGCAAGCCGCCGCGGCGATCTACCTGGAAAGGCTGATAGAGCATTTCCAAAACGTCCTTGTGGTCGGCCAGCAGCCGGTTGTGGACGGCGTAGGCGCTGACGAGCTGGCTCAGGCCGCCGCTCTTGGCGGTGTTCAAGCATAACAGGCCCACATAATCCAGGATCTCGTCGCCGAACGAATTATCGGTGTGGAAGGTGCTTTCGGCGTTGGTGACGGAGAAGCGGGCGCCGTAGCGAACATCCTGCCCGGTGTCTTTCACATCATAAAGGAGCGTGCCCTGCACGTTCTGGACGAAGGGCCGGCCGAGCAGCTGGCCGGCGAGCCAGTAGACGGCTTGCCATTCCTGAGAGGAATAGGCGCGGGGAATGCCGCGCAGGATGACAAAGCCGCGGCCGGTTTCCAGTTCGTGAAGCACCGGTTGCAGCTCGGCCGCGCATGCCGTCCACGGCTCGCCCGCGGCGCGCAGCTCGGTAGGAGGAAGGGGCCACCGGCGCAACTCGGCGACGGCCTGGTCCAGTGCAGTCTGGCAGCGCGGCGAAAGGGGCACATACCAGGAAGGGGACGAATTCATCGCCTCCCGCTTCCAGGCGCGACAGTCGGTGACGGATTGCGTGAGCATGGTATTGCCTCGCTAAAGCCCAGGGACGGCCGTCCCTGGGCTTTGCTTTCCTAACGGCACACGGAGTGTGCCAGCTACAGTTACTTCACGGCGGCCTCGCCATGTTGCTTGCCGCTGTCTGGTTTGGCCAGGGCGCCGGTGCGAAACACCTCGGTCAACAGGCCCTTGGCCGGTTCCGGCAGATTGCTGGCCAACACGGTGCGTATGGTGTCTTCGACCGGATAGTCGATGCGTTTGAGCTCGACGCGGTTGTTGTCGATGACGGCATAGGAAGCGCGTGGATCGCCGTCGCGGGGCTGGCCGACGCTGCCGGGGTTGAGGACCAGCTTGTCGCCGACCTCCAGAACATAGGGGTGATGCGTATGGCCGACGCAGACGACGTTGGCGTGCACCGGGTGCAAGCGCCGGGCCCAAAATTCGGGATCGGCCACGGCGTATTCGTCCAGGGGATCGCGGGGCGTGGCGTGCACGAGCAAATACCGGGTTTGGTCCAAGGTCATCATGCGCGACACGGGTAGCGCGCCCAGGTAGCGGCGATCGGCGGTGCTGAGCTTTTCCAGGGTCAGCGGCCGGGTGACGGCGGTCAGGTATTTGTAGCCGGTCTTGCCGTTGACCGGGATTTGCTGGGCGGCGCCGTGATCGTGGTTGCCGCGAATGATCTGGCTGGCCCGCTGCCGCACCCATTCCAGACAGGGCACCGGCTCCAAGCCGTAATCCACCAAGTCGCCCAGGACCAGGCAGATGTCATGGGGTTCCTGGATGGCTTGCAAGGCCGGCCAATTGCCATGGATGTCGGCCAGCACCAAGATTCGCATAGGCCGAAAGCTCCCATTTGTGCTTGACGCCATCCGACTTGTAGGGGAATATATAAAAGATAGCAGGTAGCCTGGGAAAGGCTGCCCCCTTCCGCGGGTTCCCAGGGTTGGACCTGCGGAAAAAGGCTAGGCCATACTATCGGGCCAGTCGAACTGTGCCCAGCGTTTGCAAGCGGAATCATTTTTTTATTATCCCGCGAATCGAGGCCTGGCCATGAAAGATGACAAACCTGTTCGTCGCATGACGTTGCGCCAGCTCTTGACCCATTCGGAAAAGTGTTGCCGCGACCTGGTGGAGCATTTCCAGTCCAATGTGCTCAACCGGGTGAATGATTTCCGCGACTTGAGCCGGCCGGTCCGCCGCCGCAGCCACTATCCGACCCTGGTCGCCATGCAAAATGCCCTGAACAAGCTGCTGGAGGCGGCAACCGAGGCCGAAGTTCTGTCCGATTACTTGCACGAGCATTTGCAGGCCATTCACGAGCATGCCAGCCGGGAGCGCGTCAGCCGGTTTTAAGTCCCGCGCAGAAAATCGCTAACCACATGAGACACGGCGCGGCAAAGCCGCAACCAAAAAAGGTGTTCCAACTGCGGAGATGGAGTTGTTATCGGCAACTTCGTTCTCCTCAGATCAGAGGAACACCATGAACGCTTTCTTACCTTTGTTTGCCGAACTTTTGCATGGCTTGGAGCGCCTGGTTTTTCAAGGGCATTCGCGGCACCTGTCGTATCCGCTTGGTATGGATGTTACACTGAGAGGCTGTCCGATAAGGGGACAGGACCCAGATTTACGGGACAATGGGAGGGGTCCTGTCCCCTTTTCGGACAGCCTCTGAAAGGTCGATTTCCATGGCGGGAACCTATGATGCGATCATTATCGGCGGCGGACACAACGGCCTGGTGACGGCGTGTTACCTGGCCAAGGCGCGCTGGAAGGTCCTGGTGCTGGAGCGGCGCTACCTCGTCGGCGGCGCCTGTATCACCGAGGAAAATACCTTTCCGGGTTTCAAAGTTTCCACGGCGGCTTACGTCAACAGCCTGTTCCGCCCGGAAATCATTCGCGATCTGCGCCTGAAAGACTACGGTTTCGAAGTCTGCGAGCGCAATCCCTCGTCTTTTTCGCCGTTCCTGGACGGCCGGTATCTCCTCTTGGGCCCGGACCAGGACATGAACCTGCGCGAGATCGCCAAGTTCAGCACGAAGGACGCGGACAACTATCCCCACTACGAGAAGATGCTGGAACGCGTGGCCTCGGTGGTCGAGCCGACCCTGGTGCAAACGCCGCCGAACTTGTTGCGGCCGGGACTGAGCGGCTTGTGGAAATTGTTCAAGCTGGGCCGGGCCATGCAAAAACTCGGCCCGGGCATGGGCGAGGCCATCGAAGTCCTCACCGGCGCCGCCCGGCCGCTCTTGGACCGCTGGTTCGAATCCGAAGAGTTGAAAGCGACCCTGGCCACCGATGCCATCATCGGCGCCTTCGCCGCCCCGTCGATGCCGGGCACCGCTTACGTTCTCTTCCATCACGTCATGGGCGAGACCAACGGCAAGCGCGGCGTGTGGAGCTACGTACGCGGCGGCATGGGCGGCCTGACGCAAGCCCTGGCCAAAGCGGGCAAGGATCTGGGCGTCGAAATCCGTACCGAGGCCGAGGTCGCCAAAATCTTGACCCAGAACGGCCGCGTCCAAGGCGTGGCCCTGGCCAAGGGCGATGAATTTTACGCCCCGAAGGTGGCCAGCAACCTTGACGCCCGCCTGACCTTCACCAAGCTGCTGGACCCCAAGGTGCTGCCGCCGGCTTTCGCCGCGGCCATCCAGCGCATTGGTTATGAAAGCGCCTCGCTCAAGATCAACGTCGCTTTATCCGAGTTGCCGAACTTCCCCGCTTGCCCCGGTAATTCGCCGGGCCCGCAGCATCGCGGCACCGTGCATCTGTGCCCCGATCAGGACTTCATCGAGCGCGCCTTCGACGACGCCAAGTACGGCCGGCCTTCGCAAGACCCGATCCTGGAATGCACCCTGCCGTCCGCCGTGGATCCGACCGTGGCGCCGCCCGGCAAGCACCTCATGTCGATGTTTATCCAGTACGCGCCCTACACGCTCAAGGAAGGGACCTGGGACGACGATCTCAAGAATCAATTCGCCGACCGCTGTTTCGACGTGCTCAATCAATATGCTCCGAATTTCAAGCAGTCGGTCATCGCACGCCAGATCATCAGCCCGTTGGACCTGGAACGCATCTTCAACCTGACCGGCGGCAACATCTTCCAGGGCGCCATGACGCTGCACCAACTCTTCATGTTCCGCCCGGTGCCCGGCTTCGCCGACTACCGCACGCCGATCAAGGGCTTGTTCCTGTGCGGTTCGGCCGCTCATCCCGGCGGCGGCGTCATGGGCGCTGCCGGCTGGAACGCCGCCCGCGAAATGATGCGCTGGTGGTGACGGGGCTTGAGTATGAGTATTGGCTGGAACTCCAGCTTTTGTGGCCATAACGGAGGCCAATATTCGCCGTAAGTCCCCGGGTTGCGTCCTGGACCTCTTCGATAGGATTTTTACCTCGACTCAAGTACAACCATGGAACTCTCAAACAGACCCTTGGGTCTTCGTCTGAGGGAGGATGATTGCATGAAGGTTCCACACGCCAACATTAGTTTTCGATCCGATCTTGAATTGCTAGACATCGCCGCCCTTATCTCCGATAGACTGTTTGCGGGCGTTCCGTTTCAGGGCCTTGGTGAACGTATCTGGGACGAGATTCCCGCTGTTCGGCTTATGGTTCCAATACTAGGCCTACATGTTCAGCTTGGTGGCTATGCGGGAAAGCGCGGATACTTGATGTCCGTGATTGCGGCCTGTTCACCTCTGGAAGAGATGGCGGCAGCGGAATTAATTGAGTTTCGTAATGAAGAGGGCAAGCGACTCATGGCTTTGTACGGCAACAGAGACATAGCCTTCGACGAAGCGGTCACGACCAAGTTCGAGACCATCGATCTCAGTGAATTCCTTTCACTGGTGCTGAGCAAAATCGAGGAAATCGATGTGGTTGACCGTTGCACGTGGTGATAGGAGGGCTTGCCATTGGTGGGCAGCGCTGGTGGTAATGGGAAAGATCCAACAATTCATGCGTACCTGGCGGAGCAGACGAAAAAAACCGGCCATGCCAGAACGGTTTAATATGCTGGCCATGGCAAGAAGCTCGTCAATTCTTTTTTCCAAGCGCTCCAACTCGGCACGGATTGACTTGTCACCTGGTCCTTGAGAAAGGCGCGAAAGCCATTCCGCAAGCTTTGAAGTTCCTTAAGGATGTTTTCTTGGCCTCAAAGGGAACTTGACGGCCAAACGATGTGTTTCTGTGGCGAAACACCAGGCTAATGCTAATAGCGGAACTCGACCCGCGCGGTCAGGCCGTCGAAGGTCAGGGTGTCGCGGAGGTTGTCCGTGTTGGTGGTGAAGTTGGAGTTTTGAACTCCTTGGATCCAGGTGGGGGTAGTCAGGGTGTTGAACCAACCTGAGACCGAATAGCCGCCGGAGATGCGGAAGCGGCCTTGCCAGCAGGACCAGCCCAGGCCCACTTCCAGCTCCAGAATGGGCACCACGCGATGGTCGGTGTACGAAGTCCGGGCCTGTTCTCCGGATAAGAAGTGGCGTTGCTCGTAAGAGGCGGCGAAGCGGCCGCCCAGCAGGCTGGCCGAACCCCGGCCGTAGGAGAAGAAGCCCCAGCGGAGGAAGAAATCGCCGTCCAAGCCGGCACGAACGCCGCCCCCCTTGAAGTCGATGTTCGAGGTAACAGTGGTTTTGCCCAGGATGCTGAACTCGCTCGTCAAGTCTTGCTCGAGCGTGGCATAGCGGCCGCCGAGGAGCAAGTATAGATTATAGTGAGGGCCGCACAACAGCTTGTGCTTGAAATCCAGGTCGTAATAGCGGTAGTCGATGTCGGTGGTGGCGGATGCGACCTGGCTGTCGGCGGCGGTGTTGGACGTCGCGGGAAAAGTCAACAGCGAATGAATGGCGATGCCGAGGGGGACGCCGGCCACGCCGATGGTGTCGGAGCCGCTGGTGCTGTACCAGGTGAAGCTGGCCAACACGGCGCTGTGCGGGGCGATGCCAAAGCCCAGGCCGGCGCGGAAGCCGGAGGCGTACTCCGGATCGACCACGCCGATCGGGCCGCGCGGCACGGCGGTGGGAGTCACGCCGTCGCGGGGCTGGCCGTAGGCCACGTCGGCGCCGCGCGGCTTGAGGTACAGATAATCGCTGAAAAAATAGAAGAGCGGCACTTTGCCGCGCCGCCGGCAAAAAATGTCGCATGGTTCCTCGACCGGACAGGGCGGCGGGCACGGCTCGCAACAGGCTTTGCTCGAGTACGAAACACTGGAGGCCGGCCCCAGCGGCGGCCGGGCCACCGGTTCCGCTTGGGCTACGACCGGCGGAGGCGGGGGCGCGTAGGGCACCGGGGGCGCGGGCGCGTAGGGCACCGGGGGCGCAGGCGTGTACGTGGGCACCGGCGCCATGGGCGGCACCATGCTTGGCGCCATGGCGGGATAATAGGTGGGATACGGCCGCGCCGCGGGATATCCCCAGGGGGACATGGGATACGCCGGCCGGCCCATCGTCCACTGGGGCGCCGCATAGGGCCGGCTGGGATAACCGGGATAAGGGTAGGGATACTGGCCCCACGACGGCTGGCAGGTCAACGCCAAGGCCGCCAGGGCCAGAGCCAGGCCGCTCTGTCTCCTCATGGGATCCTCCCGAGGCGTGTAATCCGTTACACAAGCGGGTCAATCCATTGATCGCCTGTTCCGGGAAGTCATCGGCCGGAGCCCTCGGTGTTATTGATACAACGCGCAGGCAATTGGCGAAAGGTGGCTACAGCAAGAGCAACAAAATCCCTATAGCCCAAGTTTCCGCTTTTGTCCCACAATCCGGTGCGGGCGCTAAAATCCGAAATCCGAATATCGAAATCCGAAACAAATCCGAAACCCGAATATCGAAAGCCGAAACACCGATCGGTGGTGGTTTTTGGATTTCGGATTTTGATATTCGAATTTGTTTCGGATTTCGATATTCGGATTTCGGATTTGGTTAGTAGCGGAACTCCAAGCCGACATTGACCCCCTGGGCCCAGAACGTGGTATCGCGGAACTGGAAGACCGGGCCCGCAGCGCCCGTCTGGGTCGGATTGATGTTGCGGTCGATGCTGGTGCCGGGGCGGACGGTATTGTTGACAAACAGAATGCTGTAGCCGGTGGCAAAGCGCAGGTTGTCGAGAATGCGGAAGGTGAAGGTGATGCCGGCTTCGGGCAGGACCGTGAAGCGGTCGCGGGTGTAGGAGCCGATGTTGCTGGGCTGGGCGAGCAGGCCGCCCATGCTGGCCACGGCGACGCCGCCCGTCGTGGTCACGGCGGTACCGGCGATGTCCACTTCTTGGACGATGTTGCCCAGGGCAAACTTGAACCACAGGTCGAGGCTCAGGCGACCCAGTTGGAATTCATAATCCAGACCGGCTTGCCCGCCATAAAAGTTGTTCTGCGTCCCAAAATGATCGGTAAGGACGGTGTTGGTGCCGGCAAGGGTGGAATTGGATTGGACGTTCAGCCCTTCTTCGAGTTGGAAAAATCGGAAGCCGAGCAGCCCGTCGAGGTGCCAGAAGCGGCGGCGAACGAACTCGACCCGCAAGTTCGCTTCCGCGCCCTGCATCCGGCTGGGCGCTTCGATTAACACCGTCCCGGGGTTGCCGGTCACGGCCACGACATCTTCCGTCTGCGTGGCGGTGTTGAAGAAGGGGCGTTGCAACACCAAGGCGGTGGTGGTCGAGGCCAGAAACTCCGGAGTGCGCGGGCCCAGGAAGAAGTAGCCGGCTTCCACACCGACCGTCTGGCAGCGATTGAGCCAGACGCCCAGGTTGATGCGCCCGCCCTGGCGTTCCTGGGTTTCGAATTGCAGGCCGCCGTCGCCGACCACCCGGCTACCGGGTTGTCCGACCTGGCCGAGCGACAGCAGCGCGGGCGCTTCTTGCTGGCGTACAAACCAGAACAGGTAGGCGGCCTGACCGTAGAAGCGATGCCCCCGCGGCGCGCACCACGGCACGTCCAATTCACAGGGCGGCGGGCACGCCGGATGCGCGTAACAGGCCGGGTCGTTACTCCACAACGGGCTCCCGGGGGCCGGGACGGGAGGAGCGACTTGCTCCGGTGGATGATGTGCGGTCGGATCCTCGTGGACCCGGGCCATCGGTTCGGCTACGTGGGTAGCGGGAGGCGGGCTGGCCGGTCCGGGCGCGGCCACCAGCGGACCGCTCGGCGGGGGACCGAATAGCGGATACGGGGCCGGCAGCAGCGGACCGTACATCAGGGGCGGCCCGGGCATCGGCAGCGGGACGGGCATCGCCCGGGGCGGCATCGCCATAAACGAGGGATTCCCGGGCATTGGGCCCGCCATCCGCGGTCCGTACATGGGCACTTGCACCCCATACGGCGGCATCCCCATCGCCGCCGGATTCCCCGGCATCCCTCCGTACATGGGAACTTGCACCGCATACCCTCCGGGCAACGGCGCCGGAACTTGTCCCCACGCCCAGCCGCTTGCCAGGATGATCGCCAGCGATCCGAGAAGTCCGTTTCTCATAGCCTCATCCGCCTGTCGAGGAAAACCTTACCCAGCTTGCCTGGGCCGGACGAGAAGCCTCCTTGCCGCCAAGTCCGCTGCACGGTTTCATCGGAAAGCCGGTTATACCAGGATAATGCCCTGTAACGAAAATGCCGGCCAGATGGGGAGAAACCGGAACGGTTGTAGCAGCAATGCGGGTCGGTCGGAAGAATTCGGTATTAACGAAGGGGGCCGGAATTCAGAGGCTGTCCGAAAAGGGGACAGGACCCTTGATTTCGTTCGAAGAATAAGGAATTACGGCAATAATCGAGGGGTCCTGTCCCCTTTTCGGACAGCCTCTCATTTCCAGAGAATTGGCCAAGCACTGCTGGGAAAAAGCACCGTTCCTTATATTGGCCGCGGGCAAGAATGGTTCTTTCGGCGAGCGGCGGGGCTTGTCCGGCTTGTCCCCGCGGGGATATCTGCCACGAGGTTTCTCTCCAATGTGCTTGAATTATCCGTTCACTTTCTAAATCCCTTTTCACGCAACAATTGATCCGCCCAGGCCTCTTCCTCTTCGGGCAAAGGGCCGCGCGGCGGTTCCTGGTAATCGAGGATTTGTTCGTATCCACCAAGGTCGTAGACGTTGTGGACGGCTTTTTGCAAATCCAGGGGAACTTCCTCCCCCTTTTTTTTCAAGGGGATGGGTATCGTGGAGGGCAACGGTTCCGCCAGGGCCACCGGCCATACTCGTATGTTGGGGCGCTGGTCCCATCGGCTCACGAAAACATAGTAGGAACCGGCGGGCAACGGTTCCGTGGTGGGGAGCCGAGTGCCCCTTCGCAGAAGGTCGATTTCGACAAGGTGGATGGGACGGACCAAAATTTTGTTTCTTTTTTCCAGATACTGGTGGCGGCCTTCCCCTTGCTTGTTGGTGGGAGAAAGAAATTCAATGGCGGTGATTAAACGGCGTTTTTCCACATCCCGAATGGCCACGCGAAAATGGGGAACCTCCAGGGGCATGAGCGCCACCATGACTACCGGCAGCGAACTGGACCGCACTTTGCGGGATGGAGAGCCTTTGCCTTTTCCCTTGACAACACTCACATCCGGACTGACCCGCTCTTGGGTGATTCCGATCTCCTCCCCGGAATCTATCAGGAAATACATGGTGGTATCCGCAAAATAGCGGGGCAGCAGTTTTGGCATCAATTGGCGTTTGATTTCGGTGGCCAGGTCGTGATGAAAACCCGGCCAGCGCGCGCCTTCCAGATAAGGATCCATTCCAGGAAAAGGAGAAGCCATGATTTCCTCCCGAGTTTGTAGTGCGGGCTTGGCGAGCGGCCGGTGTTAACCGGCCGGTTTACACCGGCCGCTCGCCAAACCCACATTACGAACATATCAATTCTGCCTGGGCGATAACCATTATAACTCTTCCACCTCGATATTCCGATTGGTATAGATGCACAAATCGGCGGCGATCTCCAGGGCCTTGCGGACGATTTCCGGTGCTGTCAGCGTGGAGCGGCTGACCAGCGCCCGGGCGGCGGCCTGGGCGTAGGCGCCGCCCGAGCCGATGGCGGCGATGCCTGGAAACCTCAATCATCCAGGGGGCAACACTTGCTGTTCCAACTGAGAGGCAAGTTCTTCCAGTTGGTCGAGAGATTTGGCTTGCAATTCTTCCTTTGGCGTAAGTGGTTGTTTGGTGATACGCTGGCACAAGTGAATTCGGCCGATGAAGGCATTCTCGCGGGCCTGCCGCGCTATCTCGCGGACTTCTTCAAGTTCCTTTCGCGCTTCCTCCGCCTCGTGTCGCGCCTCCTCCGCCTCGTGCAGGATCATGGCGTCATCGCGGAGCCTCTTCAACCGGTCTTGGTACCGTTCCCGTTCGAGGTCATTTTGCGTGATCACGGTCATTACCTCCAGGGCTTGCTGAATGGGCGGGATATTTAATTGTACCGGCAATTGGTCCTTGTCGAGAGTCTGGGCATGGCGGAAAAAGTAACACCAGACCTCCAGCGGGTCGGTTATTAGCTCCACGGGACGAGTGAACTTGGGGAATTCTATCAAATGGATGGCCAAAAGATCGGTAAAAGCCAGTTGATGGGTGGGATTGAGCAAACGGAAAGGCAAATGATAATCGGCCGTTTGCGGGAACAGGATGCTGTTCACGAAGCAGATGGAAATCGTGGGCTGGAGTTTTTGGTAATCTTGCCCTTTTTGAAGCTGGTCTTGGAATAACCCGGCCCAGTAAAAAAGGACGCGGTTGAGGAAAACGCGGGTTGCCAGCAGTTGCATTTCCACGTGAAACTGCCGGCCGCTTTCCTCCTGGGCCCGAATATCCACGATGGACAGCTTGTCGTCCCAGGTTTCCTTGTCGATGAATGGATTGCGGATTTGCAAATCGACCACCTGTTGTCCTTGGGGAGGATGCAGCACGGCATTGAGCAGATGCATGAGGAGGGGACGGTTGGCTTCCACGCCGAACAGGCGTTTGAACACGTAATCCACCTTGGGGTCGATGCCGAGGATCATGGGTTATTTATCCGCCAAGCCGCAAGCCCCTACAGTTCTTCCACCTCGATATTCCGGTTCGTGTAGATGCACAAATCGGCGGCGATTTCCAGGGCTTTGCGCACGACCTCGGGAGCGGTCAAGGTCGAATGGGCCACCAGGGCGCGGGCGGCGGCCTGGGCGTAGGCGCCGCCGGAGCCGATGGCGGCGATGCCATCCGACGGCTGGATGACGTCGCCGGTGCCGCTGATGACCAGGGTGTGGTCCTTGTCCACGGCCACGATCATGGCCTCCAGGCGGCGGAGGATGCGGTCGGTGCGCCAGTCCTTGGCCAGCTCGGTGGCGGCGCGGGGCACGCTGCCCTGGTAATCTTTAAGCTTGGCCTCGAAACGTTCGAGCAGGGCGAAGCAGTCGGCCGAGGCGCCGGCGAAGCCGGCAATGACCTTGCCGCTCTGCAGCCGGCGAATCTTGTGGGCGTCGCTCTTCATGACGACGGCGCCCAGGGTCACCTGGCCGTCGCCGCCGATGGCGACCTTGCCCTGGTGGCGGACGGCCAGAATCGTGGTCGAGCGGAAGGTGGACACGGTTTTCATTCCATTTTTCCAAGATTGTCGTTGGCAAAGCGACGCCCGTACCGGATAATCTATCAGGGCCGCAGTGAACGGAGTCGGTTGGCCTAAATTTCCCGTCTCCCGGCCCGAATAACCTTTAAGCGGCCTGGGCTGCTTTCCTTAATGATATAGGACAATTGCCCTAGCCGGCCTCGTGGACCCCTTTCCATTGGCTTAGGTTTGGGGAATAATATAGGTGAATCCTTCCGGCCCGTCGGGGCTGGAGAACTTTTATTTGGGAGAATACCATGGTGCATCTTGCGCGATGGGCTTTGATTCCGGGGATTATGTTGGGGCTTGTGGCCGGAATCGCATTGGCGACGGCTCAGAAGCGGGTGATTCCACCTGTCAAAAAAATCGAGGATGACGCCCGCCTGTTCAGCCAGAAAGCCAAGGATCAGGCTTTCAAGGATATCAAGGAACTTCATTCCAAATTGCACAAGGATTTTTATGTAGAAACAGTGAAAGATGCTCCCCCCGAAGACCTGGCAACCTGGGCCAAAAACCGATTTTCCAACCATGGTGTGAATGGCGTTTTATTAGTCCTTGTCAAGAACCCGCCAAAATACCAAATTCGGGTAGGGGACGAGACCCGCGACCTCAGGTTGTTTACGGATGACAACGTCAAAGCGTTAAGGGCTATCATGGAAAAAAAAGGTCAAAGTTATGACGAAGCTTTGACCAAAGCCTCGGCCTACGTCCTTAAGGCAATGACGGCCAACGCTCAGACCACCCGCTACAATCCCGCTGGGGAAACGCAGCGGGGGGCAACCCCGCCGCCAGGAAAAGCCCAGGGGAACGATATTCCTTGGGGCAGGTATATTCTCATCGGTTTGGCCGTTCTCCTGGTCCTTTGGTTGATCATCGGTATTTTGCGGGCCCTCAGCGGTGGTGCCGGGTCGGCCGGATACGCAGGAGGGGGCGGCGGTGGCGGGGGAGGAGGCTTCTTCAGCGGTTTGCTGGGCGGCCTGTTTGGCGCGATGGCGGGCATGTGGCTGTACAATTCGTTCTTTGGTGGGCATCAAACGTCCGCCTATGGTGGTGACGCGGGTGCTGCGGGCGCTAGCCCGGGCCAGGAACCCACCGATGTCGGTGGGGATAACACCGGTGGTGGAGGGGATTTTGGCGGCGGGGATGATGCCGGTGGCGGCGGCGGCGATTTTGGCGGCGGCGGCGATGTCGGTGGTGGCGGCGGCGACTGGGGCGGCGGCGGCGACTGGGGCGGCGGCGGCGGTGATTGGTAATCCTGCCAAAAACCCGTAGGCTCGAAGACTCGCCTGCGGGCTTGAAATACTTCAACAAGCCCACGGACTTTCCGTGGGCTTCTTTCATTCCAGGAGCGTTGCGGCCCGCGGCCAAGGGGTTCATGATTTTGCCAGGCGCTGGACCGCCTCCGGGTGCAACACGCCGTTGCTGGCCAGAAGCCCATGCCGC
>CAZFGM010000141.1:0-13054 GCA_964518515.1 uncultured Alcaligenaceae bacterium
TAAGATCTCGATTTGGGTGTGGACCGGGTGGGGGTCCAATAACTGGATCTGGGGCAAGGAAAACAACTCCTATCGCCTGGAAGGCGCGCAAACGATCATCCCGGTCTTCAAAAATCCCTTGGATGCGACCGCGGCCCAAACCGGCCTGTGGAATAATCGGGGCATCACCAGTTTTCGCTCGAACCGCCGGCTCTTTGAGGGCCGGGATGGCGGCCCCGGCACGTTGGCCGCGGCGTGCACGGACGGCACCTCCAACATTATCGGCTTCATGGAAGCGTATCACGAATGTGGGGGCCATTCTATTACGTGGGGTTGGGATGCAAGCGGTCTTGACAGTCCTTGGGCGCCGACCACCCCCAGCCACCAATCGATTTTTTTAGGCTGGAATACTTGGAGTAATTACTGGGCTAACCCTGGACCCAACTGGGGAGAACAATGGTCGGGAAAGTTTCAGCATATGCCGATCCCCTCCGCCTGCGACCCGTGGAAATACGCGGGCCAGAGCATGTCCAATCCCGGCATTAGCGTGGGCTTGATGGACGGCTCGGTGCGCACCATCGCCCCGACGGTTTCCGATGCCTCCTGGGATGCGGCCATCAAGCCAAACGATCGCTTGAATCCAGGCGGTGATTTTTAAGAAACTTGCCAGGAGTGCCTCGAGCAACCGGACCATGCCAAATTGGGGCCACTGGTCCGCCGGTTCTTCTTTGCCGTTGCTTTACAGTTCCTTGGGAGGGGATAGGCAACGTGCCCCGTTAACCATCCGCTGGCGGCGTGGCTGTTCCCTGCAAGCGGTTTTCGGTTTTTTTCTAAACTTCTTTTCCACTTTTTTCTTGACAGGGCTGGAAAAACCAAGAAAATGAGAAGGGTGTTTTGCCCTTTGCCCTGGGAAATTCGGTGTTGCGGGGAGGGTTTTTATGAAGATATTTGGGAAAATATCGGCGTTGGGCATTTTGTTAATCATTGCCGGATGTTCTTCCAAAGCCACGACGGGAAGCGTTTCGGGCAAGGTATTAACCGAATCGGGAAAAGAAGTCAAAGGAGGCTCTTTTCGATTAATTCCTGAATCAGGTCAAGGACCGGACATCCCTGGGGAGGTTAAACCCGCTGGCACGTTTCACGTGACCGGTGCATTTGGAAACTATATTGTCGTTCTGGAAACCGAATCGGTTAATTTCGACAAGATGATAAACCATGCAGAAATAGAGGGTTTCGTGACCCAATTGAAAGCCACCGGCAAGATTCCCGAAGAATATTGGATGATGCATCAGCAAAAAAAGTTATGGATGCAAAGAAAAAATCCGGGTTCGAAAAAAAAGGAAGATTTTTCAGAAATGCCTATACTACCGGAAATGAAGGCAAAGTTTGATCAAATGCCTCAGTACGTGAAAATATCTGCCAAATACGGACAGAAAACATCCCCCCTCCGTCTGGAAATCAAAAGGGGACACCGCACGGAAAATATTGAAGGTTTGGACGAGGGGAAAGGGGAAAAAGAACAAACAAGACCTAAATGATAAAGGGGGTCCCGATGCGAATCCAGAACGAGGTCGGCTCCCATGAATGATGCTCCTATCTCCACCGAACAGTCTGCCCCGCTTACGGCCATTACGCCCATCTCGCCGGCGACGGTGCCCACCGAAAAAACAGCCTTCCCCGAACGCCCGCCGTCAGCCAAGTCTTTACCCACCCGTTGGTATCAGACGCTCAAGCGCCATCGGTGGAAAAGTCTTGTAGGCCTTCTCCTTTTCTTGGCGGCCGCGGGCGGAGGAGGAGTTTTTTTTTATGGCAGTTACCATTGGCGGAAGGCGCAAGCGGCTATGAGCAAAGGTGATGTGGACAAAGCCAGTCATCATGTCCAGATCTACCTGGATCTATGGCCGCGCAGCATCGGGGCCCATCTGTTGGCCGCCCGCGTCGAGCGCCTGCAGGGCCATTTCAAGAAGGCCGAGGACCATTTAACGCGCTGCCACCAGCTGCAACAGGGCGCCTCGGACGCCTCGCAGGTGGAGTGGTTCTTGCTGCGGTCTCAACTCGGCGAGTTTGACAAGTTTGAAAAGGGCTTGTTGTTATTCGTCAAGGATGGGCATCCTTCCGCGGCCGCGGTTTGGGAAACCTTGGCCGGACTCTATCTCGAGCAGGGCCGGTTCTTCCTGGCCGGAAACTGCGCCGCCGAGTGGTTGAAACTCGAGCCGGACAATGTCCGGGCCCTGGAATGGCATGGCATGGCCATGGCCAACATGCACCAGCGCGATGTCGCCTTCCAAAGTTATGAGCGCATCCTGGAGTTGAACCCCGACAAGTGGATAATTCGCTTGCGTTTGGCGGATTTTCTTCTCGAGGAGAAAAACCCCAAAGGCGCGGAAGCGCACCTGGAAAAACTGTGGCAAAGTCATTCCGAGGAGCCGGAGGTCATGCTCAGCTTGGCCAGCTTACGTCACATGCAAGGAAAGTTGGCCGAAGCCCGTCAGTTGCTGGAAAAAACCCTGGCGCTGGTACCCGATGCTTATGCCCCCAATTATTACCGGGGCAAGCTGGAGCTGCAGGCAGGCAAACCCGGCGAACCCATCGTGGAAAAGAAGGCTCGGTTGGCCAAGGCGGAAAAATGTTTGATCACTGCCCTGAAAAAAAAACCGGGCGACTTTGAAGCCAATTACACCTTGGCCCAGGTCATGGAGCAACTCGGCCGCCTTTCAGAAGCCAAGAGGATACGGGCCAAATGTGAAACCATTAAAGATGACATGTCCCGCCTTGAGCACTTGTTGATGGTGCGCAAAGCCGAGACCTCCCAGGATCCCCAGGTGAACTACGAGGTGGGCCATATTTTCTCGAAGATGGGCCATGCTTCGGTGGCTACCTACTGGTTATACGCCACCCTGCGGTTGCAACCCGATCACCGCGGCGCTCATCAACTGTTAGCGGAATATTTCGAAAGCAAAGGCGAGAAAGAAAAAGAAAAAGCGAAAATCCACCGTGCTCGCGCCGAGGCAGGCGCCGCCTTTCCCTCCTCGCCACCTTGATGGCGGCGAATGTAGTAAGCACGCTCCGCGTGCCGTTACCGGCACACGGAGTGTGCCTACTACAAAACCCACCGGTTTTTGGTCAAGTCTTCTGGGCATGTGATCGTGTGCGGCATCGTCGGTTTTCTGGACAAACGCGGCGGCCCGGAGCCGCTGGGCGGGACCCTGCTGTCCCTGCTCGGGGCCCTGTCCTGCCGCGGACCGGATTCAGCCGGCGTGGCCGTCTATGGTCCCCCGCAGGCGAATTGGCTGGCCCGCGTGGTCTTGCCGAAACCCTTCTCCGACCACCAGACCACTCTGCACCACCTGCTCGGACGCGGCCCCCTGTTGGCACACCGGGCGGAAGGCGCCTACCTGCGCCTGGAAATCCAAACCTCCCTGGCGACGGCCAGCGCGGCCGAAAATTGGGTCGCCAAGCAATTCCCAGGCGCCGAGGTGGTCAGTCTCGGCCGCCGGTTGGAAATCGTCAAGCAAGTCGGCTCACCGGCCCTGCTCGACCAAACCTACAGGGTTTCGCAATGGGCCGGCAGCCATGGCATCGGCCACACGCGCCTGTCCACCGAGAGCCGGGTCGATCTTAGCCATTCGCAGCCCTTCTGGGCGCACGGCGTGCCGGACCTGGCCACGGTGCACAATGGTCACATTACCAATTATCACAAGCTCCGCCGCCGCTATGAACAGCGCGGCTGCCATTTCTACACCGACAATGATTCCGAAATTATCGGCGTTTACCTGCGCGACCGTCTGGCCGCCGGCCTGTCCCTGGCCGACGCCCTGCGCTCCTCGCTCGATGACTTCGACGGCTCGTTCAGCTACCTGGCGGCCTCGGGCGATTGCCTGGCCTATGTCAAGGATCGTTTCGGATTCAAGCCGCTGGTGGTGGCCGAGACCGACGAGTTTGTGGCCATCGCAACCGAGGAGATCGCCTTGCGGCACGCCCTGGGGCGGGATTTCGCGGCCCGCGAGCCGGCGCCGGGGACCATGGCCATGTGGTCGGTTTCCACCGCGGACCTTGTACCTGGCCGGCAATTCGTGCCGGGCTGAAGCTTTCCCACCTGCGGATTTTCGATTTTCTCCGGAAATGACACGAGCGGCGGGGTTTATCCCCGCCGTGCAAGCCCGTCCCGCCGGGATAAACCCGGCGGCTCGCCCGCGTATTTCCCGATCGTCTGGCAAAGGTCAGCGTGCGCAAAACGTAAAGGGTCATTCGGGCAGCGGTTTGCCCTTGGTTTCCGGGGCGAACGGCAAAACCACGAGGCCGAGGACATAGATGAAGGCCACGGTCATGGTGGCGTAGCGGAACGGCGTCGTGTCCTTGTCACTGGCTTCGAGCATGATCCGATAGAATCCGACCAGGTAACCCAGGGTAAAAGGTCCAATGGCCGCGATGTAGCGGGCCACGTTGTAGCAAAAACCGATGCCCGTGCTGCGCAGGCGCGTCGGGTACAACTCCGGGAAATAAATGGCATAGCCCCCGAAAACCATCAGGTTGCAGAAACCCAAAAGCGGCAGCATCCAGTACACATCGGCTTCCTTGCTGAGCGTGCCAAACACGAACAGGGTGGCAGCCAGGGCCAGAACAAAAGCGCCGGCGAAGGCCAAACGCCGGCCGACGCGGGCGGCGGCCAGGCTGAAAAGGTAAATGCCGAAAAATGCCCCGACGTCTTGCAGAGCCGTGCCCCAAGCCCGTACGCCGTTGATTTTGGCATCGGAATAGCCCTGCAGCCGCAGCGTGTCGGTCACTAATTCGAAAGTCCAGAAACCAACGCCCCACAAGCCGATCACCCCGGCCAAGGCCAAGAGCACGCCGATGAGGGTATGATAGCGCCAACGGGAATCCCGCAGCATGTCGCCGAGGTTTCCCGCGCCGGCGGTGGGGCCGGTTGCGGAACCTTCCCGGTGAACTTTCTGCCAGGTCTCGGGTTCCTTGAGGCGGCGGCGCACGAGGATGACCAGCAAAGCCGGCAGGATTCCCACCAGAAAGAGGTGGCGCCAATCCGCAAACACCCAGCTGAGAAGCGAACCGGCAATATTGCCAAGGGCCGACAAGGCTTGCAACAGGCCCAGGGCGTAGGGCCGCGCCCGCGCCGGCATGACTTCCGCCAGCAAGGCCACGCCGGCGGCAAATTCCCCACCCACGCCCATGCCGGTGATAAACCGGTAAATCATGAAATCCCAGGTGAATTGCGCGACGGCCGTCAGCCCGGTAAACATAGAATAGATGAGAATGGTCAAGAGCATCGTGCGGGCTCGTCCCCAGCGATCGCCGGTAATGCCAAAGAACAATCCGCCGGTGGCCCAGCCGATCATGAAAATGGCTGTTGCCAAAGCGCTGTACCATTTGATGTCGTCCTCGGCCGCCTTGCGGTCCTCCGGGGTCAAGGGAATGCCGTCCAGGGCCACATATCCGGGTTCGCGGTACTTGTAGCCGAGGTTGAAAATCTTTTTGCCGGCGGCCTCTAATTCCTTTCCCTCCACCGGCTTGCCATCCGGGTCAAAGAGATTGCCATCCTTGTAGGTGTACCCCAGTTTCTTGATCTTGGCGACGGCGGCCTCGAGTTGTAGCCGTGGGACTTCTTCCTCCGGGATTTTTCCATCTACATCCAGGAGTTTCCCGCCCAGGTACTTGTAACCAAGAAGTTCCGTCATAGCCCGCTGGCGGGTGATCATGAAAATGCGCTGGTCCATGCAATCGAACAGCCAGCCCAGGGCCGCCACGACCAGCACGAACCAGTGATAGCCGTTCAATTCCTTATACCACGGACCGGTTTGGGAAGGACTGGGGGAAGGAGGGGAAGCATCGGCAGGCATTGGCGGTTTCTCCGGCGGCAGGAGCGTGGAAGCCAGAGGATTGAGAATAGAGGATTGCCAGCGCGAAGGAAACCGAAAAACCGGAATTTTCGGGTTTCCGTTGACGGCACGCTGCTTCCTCGCACGACGTCGTATTGCCCGCAAGGATCAAGCGTGCGCTAATCGTAAACCCGCGGATGTGGTACAATCGCTAGGTAGTCGCACCCTTCAGGGTGCGGGTTGGCCGCAGGCTGAAGCCTGCGACTACAGGCCGAGGTGGTGTAACTGGCAGCCACGCAGGTCTTAGGAGCCTGTGCCGCAAGGCGTGCGGGTTCGAGTCCCGCCCTCGGCATTCGCAGCCCCGTGCAATAAACCTCTTGTCTTGGCCCGGCAGTCCGTCTATTATCGTGACCGGGGGATGGCCGCGTCGGCACGCCCCTTTTCCTCCTAGTTACGAAAGGAAATTGCATGCGTGTTCGCACAATCCGCCTGCCCGCGCTGGGCTTGCTGGTAGCGCTGTTTCTCGGCCTGGCCGCTCCGGCGCAAGCCCAAACCACCCTCCGCTACAAGTTCAAGGAAATGGAAAAGCTCAACTACGAGCTGGTGCAGAAAATGACCATGAAACTCGACATCGCCGGCAAGGAGCTGGAAATGGTCATCGCCCAGAACATCGACATGCTCTGGCACATCAAGTCGGTGGACACGGCCGGCAAGGCCAAAATGATGCAGAAATTCGAGCGCTTCCGCCTGACCATGGACACGCCCATGGGCAAAGTGGAATTCGACTCGAAGGACGGCAAAATCCCCGACGGGCCGTTCGGCCAGGCCCTGGCCCCCCTGGCCAAGGTCATGGGCGGTCTGGAAGTCGGCTTGAGCATGGATGCCATGGGAGAGATCAGCGAGGTGATGATTCCCGAAAAGGTCCTGGACGTCCTCAAAAAAGGCGGCGGCGCCGCCGCCTTTGGCGACATGTTCACCCCGGACGGCCTGAAAAAAATGCTGTCCCAGTCTGGCCTGGTCCTGCCCAAGGGCGCCGTCGCCAAGGGCGGCAAGGGCTGGAACCAGAAAATCAGCTCCAAGCTGCCCTTTGGCGAAATGAAAATCGACAACGGCTACACCTACCAAGGACAGGTGGCCAAGGGCGACCAGAAACTCGAGCAGATCGCCATCAAAATGGCCATCAACCTGGATGCCGATCCCGGCGCCGCTTTGGAAATAAAGCTCAAGGACGGCACCGGAAAAGGCACCGCCTATTTCGATAATGCTACCGGCCGCCTGTTGGAAATCAACTCCACCCAGAACATGACCATGGAAGCCCTCGGCCAATCCATGAAGATGATTCAAACCGTGGTGTTGAAGCTGAAACCCCCACAGTAATTGGCCCACCGGCAATCCGAAAAGGGCATAGCCGAAAGCCAGGCCCTTGGCTTTCGGCTTTGTTATGCGCGGATCCCCTAGCCGGCAAATTCGAAACAGCCGGGAATCCTTTGGGGGAATTGTATGCGGCAGGCAAAGGCCTAGGCCAATAAAAAGAGGGCAGCGGGTTGGGCGGCGGCGCACAGGTCCGGACGGCAGCGGTGCTACGCCGGCGGCCTAAAAAGGAGAATCAAGGTCCGTAATCAAAAAGATCCGCGTTCGCCGAGCCCGCGACCCGCTTTATGGACGGCAACGGTCTTTGTGAACAGTGAGGCGCTGAAAGGCCGCCAGAACCATCAGGGGAAACCCGAGGATCAATGCCAACAGTGCACATATACCGAAGGTTAAAGTTGTGCCGAGGCGAAGCCTCTTCTCCATCTTGCCCGAAATCAGCTCGGCGCGCAGCTCATCAAGGGACCTACAAAAAAGGTCGCCTTCCAAATCTCTGCCGTAGGAATTCTTCGACGCACAACCGGTCTGGTAGGCCTCGTAAACCTTTCGCGGTCCATAGAACAATCCAGTGAACAATCCAACGAGGTTCATCAAAAAAGCCATGGGCTCGCGCAGCAAGCTGCCTGTTCCGATTTCCCAAGCACATAGCTGAGCCTCGCCAACCCGATCCGTTCTGTATCCGGTAACGACATGATGAAGGTCATGAAACGGTAAGAGCCGTTTTCGAGCCGAAATATTGGGAAGTCTTACAGTCCAGGGACCTGCATACACACTCACGGTGTTCAAATACCGCCCTCCCTGTTCACCGAAGCCTTGCCGGTTGTAAAAACGGCGTAACGCTTCCTGGACTTGCATGGTGTGACCTTTACGTGCCTTCAAAGGGCATAGAGGACTACCGCAACAGCCCACGCGAAGGCTAACCGTATGATCGGGATGAATGTAACAGAGACTCCGTAACCAAACGCGGCAGAGCCGCAACCAAGGAGGACGGCCTTTCCAGGCCGTCGGGACGTGGCCGCCGAGCGGGCCGGCCCAGCAGACTGACAGGGCCAGGCCCAGGCCGACGCCGTCGGCGGTGACTGGCTCGACCTGGGAATGGGCAGTTGTGTGTTGAAGCCTCGACCAATTCATCCGGCTCTTTTTTTGGCCGCTCCCGCCAAGAATCAGCAATCTCCTTGCATACGTGTACGAGCTTCACGAAGAGGTGAAGCAGGCGGAGCGTCTGGAACGGGCGGCGGCGTTTCTCGGCGGGCGGCCGGACACGCGGGCTTTGCCGCTGGGCTATTTCGGGGCCAGCACCGGTGCCGGCGCCGCCCTGGCGGCGGCGGCGCGCCAGCCCGACAACGTCCGGGCCGTGGTGTCGCGCGGCGGCCGGCCCGACCTGGCCGGCGATTTCCTCGCAGCCGTCACGGCGCCCACCCTGCTGATCGTCGGCGGCAACGACGACGTCGTGATCCGCCTGAACCAACAGGCCCAGGCCCGCATGCGCTGCCCCACCGAGCTGGCGATCATCCCCGGCGCCACGCATCTCTTTCCCGAACCGGGCGCCCTGGAAGAAGTGGCCCGCCGGCCCGCGATTGGTTCCTGCGCTATCTGATCACCGATGGAGAATACGGGCTTTGATATTTGCAGTGCGGGGACTGGTCACCGCTTTGGGATTTTCGGAGAATCAGAGCAATTGATATTTGGAGTGCGGTGACTGGTCACCGCTTTGGGATTTTCGGAGAATTCAGAGCAATTGATATTTGGAGTGCGGGCCTCGCCGAATTCCACGAAGCAGGTTGTCGGAGAATTCGAAAGCGGCGACGAGTCGCCGCATTCCAAAACCCCAAAGCGGCGACGAGTCGCCGCACTCCAAAACACCCAACCACTTTAGGGAAATATCATTTTCCGCGCTTTTTCGCCTCTTCCTCATGCGTTTCCCGCCGATTAGCCGATAACAAAGGAAAGGTTTGCGCATCTTCCCTCGCGCCGGCAAGCGCGGCAAAGGAGGGCCTTCATGGGCCGGATCGGCAGGCAAACACCTGTAACCCTGTTCTGCCTTGCTCTGTCGGGGTTGGGCATGGTTGCGCCTGGCCTGGTTCGAGCCGAAGAGTCTCCTGGAAGAATTCAGCTAGGCCCACCGCTGGGGATTCCCCCCGAGCCGGCGGAATCTTTGCCACCGCCCGCGGAGACGCCCAAAGAAAAGCCCTCACCGAAACCCTTCCCGCCGCCGGTGCTGACCGGTCTCGATCGCCCGTATCCGATCAACTTGCCCGCGGCCCTTGAGCTTGCCCAGGTTGAGCCGCTCGACATCGCCGTGGCGACCCAGCGCTGGCAAGCGGCGGGGGCCAGGTTGCAGCAGGCCAATCGCCAGTGGCTGCCGACGATCTACCTGGGCTGGGACTACGCCCGGCATGACGGCCAGCTTCAAGACGTCGGCGGCGCCGTCTTCGGCACCAGCAAAAGCAGCATGATGCTCGGCGCAGGGCCGTCGCTGGTGTTTTCGCTGAGCGACGCCGTGCTGGCGCCCTTGGCCGCCCGGCAAGATGTGCGGGCGCGGTCGGCGGGCATTCAGGTGGCGCAGAATGACAGCCTGTTGGCGGTGGCTGAGGGGTATTTCACCGTGCAGCAAGCCCGCGGCGAGCTGGCCGGCGCCCTCGAGGCGCTGGGCCGGGGCGAAGAACTGGTTCGCCGCGCCGAGAAACTGGCCAAGGGACTGGTGCCGCCGGTCGAGGCGGCGCGGGCCCGCACCGAGCTGGCGCGCCGACGCCAGGCCCTCGCCGCCGCCCGCGAAAAGTGGAAAACCGCCAGCGCCGAACTGGCCCGCCTCCTGCGCCTCGAGCCGGCCGTCCTGGTCGATCCCATGGAAGCGCCCCAGATGCAAATCACCTTGATCGATGAACACTACACCGTGGACGACTTGATCCCCATGGCCCTGACCTACCGGCCCGAGCTGGCCGCCCAGCAGGCCCTGGTACAGGCCACTCTCGAACGGCTGCGCCAAGAGCGACTGCGGCCCCTCCTCCCCAGCGTCCTGCTGCGCGGCAACGCCACCAACCCGGCCGCCGGCTTGTCCACCGGCTATTTCGGCGGCGGCAAGAACGACGACCTCAGCCAGTTCAGCGCCCGCAACAGCTTCGACGTCCAGGTCCTGTGGGAGCTGCAAAACCTCGGCCTGAACAATCTGGCCAAGATGAATGAACGCCGGGCCGAGAACCGGCTGGCCCTGCTGGAGCTGTTCCGGCTGCAAGACAGGATCGCCGCCGAGGTGGTGCAGGCCCACGCTCAGGCGCAAGCCGCCGCCGCCCGCATCGTCGAAGCCGAGGCCGGCTTGAAAGACGCCCTATTTTCCGTCGACAAGAATTTCGAAGGCTTGACCCAAACCAAACGCGTCGGCGAAAATGTCATCCTCCTGGTGATTCGCCCGCAAGAAGCCGTGGCCTCGCTGCAGGCTCTGGTGCAGGCGTATCTCGATTTCTACGGCGCCGTCGCCGACTTCAACCGCGCCCAGTTTCGCCTGTACCGGGCCCTGGGCAACCCGCGGCACATCCACGCCGACAATCTTCCCGGCAAGTCCTGTCCCTGACGCGGAGGATTTGCAGATTCTCCGTTCGTCGCCGGCAGTCAAGGAACTTACCGAATGTCTTCACGCTGCTCAAGAAACTACGCTTTTTCCGGGACCTGCCGAAGTGGCCCCTGCCGGGCAACTTTTGGAGTGCGGCGTCCATCGCCGCTTTGGATCAAGGAGCCATTTCTTCCGGGCAGGGTCCCGAAAGAAGCGTAGATAGCTTACGAACTATCTCGGCCGCGAGAATTGTCTTTTTACAGAAGCGGTTGGGCCCTTTTCACCAGCTGCACACACAGGCCCCACGGATCGCGGAGCATGGCAAGCACGTCGCCGCCTTCCGTGGTAACGACCTCCCCAACGGCGCGGGCGCCAGCGGCCAGGAGTCTTTGCCGTTCCGCAGCGACGTCCTGGACGGCAAAGGCCACGTGCAGGGTCATCGGGTCCATGGCCGAATAATCGGGAGCGCTAATCTGAGTCTGGCGATAGAGTTCCAGGACCACCCGCCCGGCCTGGTCGGCCACAAAGTGGGTATGGGTCGGCCCTAGCACTTTTCGGGCCACGCGCATTTCCAGATGACGCGTGTACCACTCGGCCATTCCGGCAGGATCGGAAACGTTGAAGGCGATGTGTTCGATAGTCATGGGTCTATCCTTTATGAGGTAGGTCAGGCTTTCCAGCCCGACCCGATTGTGAGCCATGAAGTTGGAAGCTGCGTAAGCCTGGAAAGGCTGACCTACACCGGCACAGTAGAAAAAAGCAAGTCCGGCTAGACGAGCCGGACGGGTCCCGCCCGGCAGGCGGGACCTACCTTTCTAGCCACTGGTCACCGGTAAGCGGATGGTAAATTTCGTGCCGCGGCCGACTTCGCTCTGCACGTCGATGGTGCCGCCATGGGCCTCGACGATCTTGCGCGTCGTCGCCAAACCCAAGCCGGAGCCGGCCGCCCGCGTCGAAAAAAACGGTTGAAAAATCTTGGACTGCACCTCCGCACTCATGCCCTTGCCGGTGTCGATCAGGCTCAGGCAAATGTGGGGAGCGCGCAGCGCGGAGAGGGCAGCGCTGGTTTCTGCCGAGGCCCGCGCTCCACTCTCCGCGCTCCGCCCTCCACTCTCCGCGCTACGCGCTCCACTTTCCGCGCTCCGCGCTCCACTCTCTTCCGAGGCCCGCGCTCCACTCTCCGCGCTCCGCGCTTCTGCCCCCTCCAGGGCCGCCTGAATGGTCAGCTCGCCTCCTTGCGGCATGGCCTGCTCGGCGTTGAGCATCAGGTTCAACAGCGCCTGCTTGAACAGGTCGCGGTCGAGCGGCACCGGCGGCAGATCGCCGGACACAAAACTCTTGATCTCAATGTTAGCGGTTTTGGCCGTCGGCGCGAAAAAATCCACCATCTCCTCGAGGACCTTGCCCAGGTCGGTCGGTTTTTTGTCCAGATCCTTGATGCGGGCGAAGCGGAGGAAGTCGTTGGCGATCTCGACCAGGTGCTGGCATTCGCCCTGCAATTTCTGCAGGCGCGACCGGGCCCGCCGTTCGCGGTGCGTTTCCGGGTTGTGAAAATCCTCGGTCAACAGCTGCAGGTTCAGCCCCAGGGTGCTGAGGTGGTTCTTGATTTCGTGGATGAACCCGCCCGCCAGCTCGGCGAGGGCGGCGTACTGATTGTTCATAATGAGGTCATTCCCCTGGGTCCGCCGTTATTTTATTCGGCAGCAGGCGAATGGTGGCCCCCTGCGGACATTTCTTCCACGATGGCGGGCCACGGCCAGCCGCCGCCGGCCCTACCAAACGAGGCGTACAGGTCGCGCAGACCCGACAGGAATACTCCCGTCGCTTGCAGCGTCAGCAGCCAGCGGAGCCATTGGGGAACCGGCGCGGCGGCCGGCGCCAGGGCGGTGGGCAGCGACCACCACGCCGCCAGCTCCGGCAGCAATCCCGCCAGCATGGCCCCGTAAATAATGGCCATGACGGCGTGGGTGATCCTTTCCCCGGCGTAGACGTCGCCCAGCGGCTTGCGGACGGTTATTTCCACGACAAAGTCGGTGAAAGTCAAAATGATTTCCGCCGCCAGGACCGTGACCAGAGCCAGGACCCAATGGCCGTGCCAGGCCAGCCAGGGCAGGGTGCCGAAAAGAACGGCGTAGAGGAAATCCCGGACGGCGTGGATGTGCAGCTCGGCGGCGGCGCGACGGCCGCGCGCCGGCAGCCGCGCCCGCCATTCGTGATAGTACAGCGTGTCAAAAGCGCCGATCGCCCCTTGCAGCGCCAGCAGCCACAAGGCCGTCGCCATGAGTATTCTCCTCGGGGATCATGGTTCCTTCGTAAGCCAGCAGCAAGC
>CAZFGM010000142.1:0-12987 GCA_964518515.1 uncultured Alcaligenaceae bacterium
AGCCTTCGCCGACGCTGTCGGGCGGCGAGGCCCAGCGCATCAAGCTGGCCCGCGAATTGTGCCGCCGCGGCACCGGCAAGACGCTCTACCTTTTGGATGAGCCGACCACCGGCCTGCATTTCGACGACATTCAGAAACTGCTAAACGTCTTGCACGGCTTCGTGGACGCCGGCAACACCGTGGTGGTCATCGAGCATAACCTCGACGTGATCAAGACCGCCGACTGGATCATCGACCTGGGGCCGGAAGGCGGCGCCGGCGGCGGCGAAGTGGTGTGCACCGGCACGCCGGAGACTATTGCCGCTTGCGACAAGTCTTACACGGGCCAGGCGCTGCGCGGCGTGTTGAGCGCACCACAAGCCCCGAGGCGAGTCTTCGAGCCTCGGGGGTTTAGCCCACCCCAAACCCCCGAAGCTCGAAGACTCGCCTCGGGGCTTGCTTCCCGTGCAGAGAATGGGGCGATTACGCACATCACCATTCAGGGCGCCCAGCAGCACAATCTGAAAAACATCGACGTGTCTTTGCCCCGCGACCAGATGACGGTGTTTTGCGGGCCGAGCGGCTCGGGCAAAAGCTCGCTGGCTCTGGATACCATTTACGCCGAGGGACAGCGGCGCTACGTCGAATCGCTGTCTTCTTATGCCCGCCAATTTCTCGGCCAGGTTCGGAAGCCCAAGGTCGAGCACATCTCCGGCCTGTCGCCGGCCATCAGTATCGAGCAGCAGACCACCAGCAAAAGTCCGCGCTCGACGGTCGGCACGGTGACGGAAATCTACGATTACCTGCGCATTCTCTTCGCCCGCCTGGGCCATCCGCATTGCCCGGCTTGCGGCATTCCCATCGGTACGCAAACTTCGGACGAAATCATCGACAAAATTCTGGCCCTCCCGGAAGGGACCAAATTATTCCTGCTGGCCCCCATCGAGCGGCGCGGCCAGGAAAAGTATGAGGCGCTGTGGGAGGAAATTCGCCGCACCGGGTTCATGCGGATGCGCGTGGATGGCCGGTCGTACACGGTGGAACAGCCGCCGGCCATCGATCATCGCCGCAAGCACCTGGTGGAGGTGGTTGTGGACCGGGTGATCGTGCGCTCGCAGCAGCGCAGCCGGCTGGCTGACGCCGTGGAAGCCGCCCTCGACCTGGGCAAGGGCGTACTGCACGTCGCCCAAGTGGACAACACTCGCGAGGAACCGGACTGGAAGGTTGATCGCTACAGCCAGCACCTGGCCTGCGACAAGTGCGGGCGGAGCTTCGAGCCGCTCAACCCGCACCACTTTTCCTTCAACAGTCCTCTGGGCTGGTGCCCGGCGTGCGAAGGGCTGGGCACGCAGAAGGGGGCGAACGTGGCTGCCCTGGTGCGCGATCCGCGGTTGTCATTGCGCGACGGGGCCATCGCCGCCTGGCCGCCGTTGACCGACGACAACCCGTTTCTGGCTTTCGCCACGGCCCTCGCCTGCCACGCCGGCTTTTCCCTGGATACGCCGTTCGAAAAGCTGGAGCCGGCCCAGCAGCGGGCCATCCTGTTCGGTACCGGGGAGGATTGGATTTCTTTCGAGGCATCGCACGAACGCGAAACGCGAAGCAAGAAGGGTCCATCGGCTTCGCGTTTTGCGCTGGCTCCGCGCTTCCAGTATAAAGGATTGTTCCCTGCGTTGGACGAAGCGTCGCGCGTCAGCTTCACCTATCGCCACAAACTCGATCACCTGGTGGGCGACGTGCCGTGCGCGACTTGTCAAGGCTCGCGTTTGCGCGACGATGCCGCCGCCTGCCGCTTTCAGGGCCAAACCCTGGGCGACATTGGTTCCTGGCCGCTCAATCAAACTCTCGACTTCTTCAAGAAACTCAAGTTGACCAAGGAACAGCAGCAGGTTGCCGGCGAGTTGCTGCGCGAAATCCGTAATCGCTTGCAATTCCTGGTCGATGTCGGCCTGGACTACGTGACCCTGGGCCGGTCCACGCCGACGCTGTCGGGCGGCGAGTCGCAGCGCATTCGCCTGGCCAGCCAGATCGGCAGCGGGCTGACCGGCGTTCTGTACGTGCTGGACGAGCCGACCATCGGCCTGCACCCGCGCGACAACCGCCGGCTCTTGCAAGCGCTGTCGCATCTGCGCGACCTGGGCAACACCCTGGTCGTGGTCGAGCACGATCGCGAGGTTATCGCCGCGGCGGATTATCTCTTGGATTTCGGCCCCGGCGCCGGCGACAAGGGCGGCGAGATCACCGCCCAGGGGCCGCCCGAGCAGATTCCACGATTCAAAACCTCTCTGACCGGACAATATATCAGCGGCCAGAAGGCGATCCCGGTCCCCACCAACCGGCGCATCGCGTTTAGCGGGGAGCCGAAGGCGACCGCCGGCACCGCCGGCCCCCCGGTCGCCTCCGGCTCCCCGCTAAACGGGGCGCTGATCGTCCAAGGGGCGCGGCATAACAACCTGAAAAACATCGACGTGGCCTTTCCTCTCGGGGCTTTCATCGCGGTGACCGGCGTCAGCGGATCGGGCAAAAGCTCGCTGGTCAACGAGATCCTGTACTGCGCCCTGGCGCGGAAACTCCATCGAGCGCGGACCACCGTCGGCGCTCACGATGACATCGTTGGGCTGGAAAACATCGACAAGGTCATCAACGTCGATCAGGCCCCGCTCGGCAACACGCCCAGCTCCAATCCCGCAACGTACACCGGAATGTTCGATCTGATCCGGCAACTGTTCGCCCAGTTGCCCGAGAGCCGGGTGCGCGGCTACCAGCCCAAGCGCTTCAGCTTCAACAAGCCCGGCGGACGCTGCGAGGCCTGCGAGGGCAACGGCCAGAAAAAGATCGAGATGCACTTCCTGCCCGACGTCTGGGTCGAGTGCGCTATTTGCAAGGGCAGCCGCTACAATCCGGAAACCCTGGCCGTGCGCTACAAGGGCAAAACTATCGCCGACGTTTTGACCATGCGCGCTAGCGAAGCCCTCGAGCTGTTCGCCAACATTCCCAAGATTCGCCGGGTGCTGCAAACGCTGGCCGACGTCGGCCTGGATTACCTGTCCCTGGGGCAAGCCGCTCCCACCCTTTCCGGCGGCGAGGCCCAGCGCGTCAAACTGGCCGCCGAGCTGGGACGCCCCAACACCGGACGCACCATTTACATCCTCGACGAGCCGACCACCGGCTTGCACTTCGACGACATTCGCAAATTGCTCGACGTGCTTAACCGCCTGGTGGACCTGGGGAATACCGTCGTCGTGGTCGAGCACAACCTGGACGTGATCAAAACGGCGGACTGGATCATCGACCTGGGGCCGGAAGCCGGCGACCTGGGCGGTTACGTGGTCGCCCAGGGTACGCCGGAAGAAGTGGCCGGGTTTCCGCAATCCTCGCATACCGCCAAATTCCTCACGGAGATCCTGTCCGTTGGACCTCACGCCGAAAGGCCCAAATACGATCCACACGCCGCCGACAAAAAACGCCAGGGCGATGTTCAACTCGAAGCGGTCGGCAAGGACGCCAAGATGCCGTGGGAAACCGACGGCCTGCGCTGGCACACCATAGATCGGCTGTCCCACAAAGGCACGCCGTGCCGCTGGGAAGGGGCCATTCTTCCCTGGATCGACGAGAAAATCCACGCCCTGGGCGACTTCGCCGCGACGGACTGGAGCCAGCCCACCGTCGTCGAGATTGCGGCGGCGCAGAAAAGCCAGGGCTGGTTTTTCCACGCCCATACCGGCATGGAGTGGCTGGTGCGCCTGGTGTTCCGCGTCGGCCGCAATACCTTCAAGGAAGACGACCTGATTGGCCGCCTGGCCATCCCCCCGCTCAACGACACGCCCGGCGTCGAGGCTTACGGCGACCAGGAACGCGTTCGCGTCGCCAATCGCAAAGGTCCCTGGCAGGAAATCGCCGTCCTGGCCCACCGCCTCAGCGAGGTCGATACGCCCGCTTTTCACCGCTTTCTGTCCCAGGCGGTTGCGGCATTTCACGCCACCCTCAAGCGCATGCAGACCAAGCCGGAAGACGTTATGCCCTGGAAGGTCAACGGCGAGCGCTGGCACTTGAGCGACAAGGGGTTCCCGATCGGCAAAAAAACCCTGTGGGATCGCACCCTCTTGCCGCGCCTTCTGGACCTGGTGCGCTCGGTCGAGCCGGAGATTGCCATCGACTGGAACGCCCGCGCGGCCATCACCCTGCGCTTGCCGGGAATCACCCGCGGCTGGGCCCAGTGGCGCACCAAGGAGGACCACGGCCTGGATTGCCGTTTTTTCGGCAAACCCGGCCAGTTTAACCTAAGCCGCATCGAAAACTTCGGCGCTCATCCGGAACTGAATCCCCAGGGCGCGGGCGAAGCGATGCGGCTGGTGTTTCAACGCGAGGAGCATATCCACGCCACGCAATTGAAAGAGGTGCTGGCGGAGCATCTGCGCGGATTTCGCGAGGTGTTTGGGAAATAACAATCAGTAACCCAGAAGGCTATAATGATGACATGGCAAGAAAGATCTCTCTGGTTCAATGCTGGTTAAAATCTGCCGAGGAAGAGTTGGCCGCCCCCCACACTCTTCTGGCCCGCCAATTGGTGCAATATTTCAAAAAGATTCGGGTCAACGTGCGCGCTTTATATCTTTTTGGGTCCCAGGCCCGTCAGGAAGCTACGCCCGATAGCGACATCGATATCTTAGTTGTCTCCCCAACATTTAACGGCCTGGATTTGTGGACTCGGTACAACCGGCTCGGCTTTGTCGCCGGCAGTTTCACCGAACCCCTTCAGTTCTATCCAGTCACTCCTCGGGAATTTCGTTATCCTGAACCGGGAGGGTTTATCCAGGCCATCCGGCCGGATTTGAAATTGCTGTATCCTCGTCCGCAACGGTCCAGCGCAATAAAATCCAAAGGCCGGATCGGAAGTGGGGAACGCAGAGCGCGAGGTTGATAAACCCGCGGTCGCAGCCTCACCCTAACCGGCAAGATCTCCTCACGGCTCCTACGGAGGCCTACTTTCGCGAATTTCCTGGCAAGTCGCCAGGTGAAAAGGGATCATTCAACCTGACCAGCCGCCGGTGCAGGTGAGCTACATCATTCGGCGGACGAGAAAGGAGCATAGCGAATGCGTATCGCACACCTCCTGCCAGTGCTGGCTTGGCTGGCCCTTGGCTCGCTCCCGGCGCCGGCCGGAGATCTGGGCAAGATCGACCGCACCATTGCCAAGGAACCCGCATACCAAACCAAGCCCAAGTATTGCCTGCTGGTCTTCGGCCCGGAAGCCAAGATCCGCGTTTGGCTAGGCTAGTGAAGGATGGCAACACGTTGTACATCGACCGCAACGGCAATGGCGACCTTACCGAGCCGGGCGAAAAGGTTGCGTGGACGGGTCAGCATTGTCTCGCCGGCGACGTCACCGGCCCGGACGGCAAACCTTTGCACACCGGTGCACGCTTATCGAATTACGGGTCGGCAGTAAGAATACGCCTTCAGTACGCTAACAGGCATCCTTTTATCGTCGGCGATCCGGACGCCGACCCCTTGGTATTTGCCGACCGTCCTGCGGAAGCCCCGGTGGCTCACATCGGCGGTCCACTCTCCATCAAGCTGGGTTATTATGGCCTCGGGGGTGGCCCAATGGTCCTTCAGGTGTGGGTGGGCACCCCCGGTCTGGGCAAGGGCTCTTTTGCCGCCCGGGTTCTGCCGCCCATCGCCCCCGTAGCAAAGATCGAGTTTCCTTCCAAAAAGCGAGGGGCCCCGCCCATCGTGACGAGGAAAACGCTCGAAAGTTACTGATGAGGGGCCGAGATGGAGGGCTCCGTGCGAGTCCCAGGCGAAGCAGGCAATGGATTGGCCAAGGTGACCATCCAGATACCGGCTTGGAAGGAAACGCCGTTGGCTCCAGCATCGTTTGCCGTTTCTTTGGATCTTGACTCTTCGGAGATGCAAACGGCCAAGCCGTGGAAGGAAAAGCAGCCGTAGTTGCGATGCTCGCCAACAGGTCAAGGGGTCTCGTGCTGAACCAGGCACCTAACCGGGGCCGCCATTGGGTCGGCGGCTTGGCAAAGCGCCCTTCACTGCAATTCGAGAGCTATGGTTGTTGCATGCCATGAGAATACTCCCGTTACTCCTCGTAGTCGCGCTTGGCGCGACCCTGTTCGAAGAATCGACGGCGAATGCCTGGTTCAGGCACAAGCGATCGAGATGCGTTCAACCAATCGAACTGACACCCGAAGCTGCAAAGCGAGCGCTACTCGACATGATGCGATCGGAACCCGGCAAAGCTCTGGGTTTCTTTGATAGAACCCTTGTGGACGAAATGGCGAAACTGGACGTTGAAAAGCAGAAGGACGGATCGTACCATTGGACAGGAGCCTACCGTTTTTTTCCGGCCAAGGCGACTTATGTGCTTTTCGTTTCTCTTGGTTATCCGCCTCATCCGCCACTTCGGCCTCATCCCAAGGGGTATCTGCTCTATCTAAAAGTTTTTGAAGGCTCGTTTGAAATGAAGGGTGGCCGATGGACCGCTACCATCCCTAAGTACAAGTATGCCCTACTTGACTGAAATCGGCGTATGGTGGCGGCGCCGCATTCGGCTTGGCTGTCTATGCAGGCCCGGCCGAACCCTAAATATGGCCCCTCCTGTCAAGGGCTCGCACGCTGATTTTTCCCCGCATTATTTCCTTTCTTTGAGGCCGACTCCTTCCAGGACGAGGGGGGCTGGTTCTTCATCCCTTGGAGTTGGGCCGTGGAAAAAAACGAGGCAACTGAGCTACCCAAGTCCGTGGCGAATTTGTTACATTCATAGGTGAGACAGCGCTCGTTCCCGTGGTTTTCGTCGCGGGATTTTGCACCTCGCCAACCCCACGGCGGCAGGCGGAAAGCTTGCCGCTGTCCGTTGACCTGTCCTTTCTCCGGCACGTCTTTTCTTCAAGGAGCATTTCCATGACTGTCCTCGCAAGTTGCCCGAGCCGGCTTCCGTCCCCGCTGGAATCCATCAATACGGGGCCCGGCCCACGCCCTCCTTGCTCTGAAGTTCCTGGCAGACCTGGCGTGGGTGCGGCGGCGATGCCGTCGGCCAACGGCCGGGAGGCCGCGCCATCGGCCAATGGCGCGGCGACCCCGCCGGCCAACAGCCAGCAGGCCGGCGGCAGGGATGCGCGCGGGCGGTTTGCCGCCGGCAATGCCGGCGGGCCGGGCAATCCGTTCGCCCGGCAGGTGGCCCGGCTGCGGCAGGCGCTGCTGGACAGCGTCACGGCGGCTGACATGGCGGCGGTGGCCCGCCGCCTGCTCACCCTGGCCCTGGAGGGCAATGTGCAGGCCGGCAAGCTGCTGTTGGCCTACACCATCGGCAAGCCGCAGCCGGCGGCCGACCCCGACCGCCTGGACCAGGACGAATGGCAGGGCTACAAGGAGACCAGCACCATGCTGGCCGAGTCGCCGGGTTTGCTGCAAGCGCCCGAGCCGGCGTTTCCGCTGGAATGTGTGCGCCTGGCCCGGCCGGCGGTCACGCACAGTCTGCGCCAGGCAACGGCCCACGCCCTGCTGCATCCCGAGGAGCAAGAGGCCCAGGAAGCCAAGAAAGCCGAGGAGTGCCTGCGGCTGCTCAACCGGCCGGCGCCGCCGTGGGCGGACGATTTTTTCGGTCCACCGTCACCAAACGGCCGTATCGGCGGTGGCGGGCAAGCCCCCAAGCGGGGTGTCCGGACTTGACTGGCCGGGCGGCGTGAATTCCAGGCCGGCGCAAGCGGGGCGACCGACCCGATTTTTCGGGTCGGCCGCTGATTCCGCGCGATATTGACACGAAAGAAATCAACACCTTTCATGAGTTTCGTGGTGCATTCCCCGGACCTGACGAATGCCACTGAGAGGCTCGTAGGATAGGCTTCCAGCCTGTCCCCCTAGTCGCCCAAACCACCGAGTTTTGGCAAGATCGACCAATTGGGACAGGCTGGAAGCCTATCCTACGACTTAGATTCCGGCCGGGAAAGTTAGCGTGCCGCGCGGGCGGGCGATTCTATAATGACAAACGGCTGCCAGGAGGATGCCTCATGGACGACAGCAAAACCACGCCGTTCAAGCGGATCGCCTTCCTCGGCAATTATTTGCCGCGGCAGTGCGGCATCGCCACTTTTACCACCAACTTGTGCGAAGCGGCGGCGGCGCAATTTCCCGGCACCACCTTTTTCGCCGTGCCGGTCAACGATTTCGAGGACGGCTACGAGTATCCGCCCCGCGTCCGCTTCGAGCTGGCCGAGAAAGACCTGGCGTCGTACCGCCGGGCGGCCGATTTCCTCAACATCAACGGCGTGGACCTGGTGTGTTTGCAGCACGAGTACGGCATCTTCGGCGGGCCGTGCGGCAGCCACATCCTGACCTTGCTGGGCGACCTGCGCATGCCCGTCGTGACCACCCTGCACACCGTGCTGCGCGAGCCGACTGGGCAGCAGCGCCACGTCCTGGAAAAACTGGCCCAGGTCTCCGACCGCCTGGTGGTCATGAGCCAGCGCGGCGCCGCCTTTCTGCGCGACATCTACGGCGTTTCAGCCGAGAAAATCGACTTCATCCACCACGGCATTCCCGACATGCCCTTCGTCGATCCCAATTTTTACAAGGACCGCTTCGGCGTCGAAGGCAAGATCGTCCTGTTGACCTTCGGCCTGCTGTCGCCCAACAAGGGGATCGAGTTCGTCATCAAGGCCTTGCCGGCGATCCTGCAGCGCTATCCCCAGGTGGTGTACATCGTGCTGGGGGCGACCCATCCGCACGTGAAGCGGCACGAGGGCGAATCGTACCGCCTCGGGCTGGAGCGGCTGGGCCGCGATCTGGGCGTGGAAAAAAATCTCCTGTTCATCGACCGCTTCGTCAGCCTGGAAGAGCTGACCGAATGCATCGGTGCGGCGGACATCTTTCTGACGCCGTATCTGAACCCGGCGCAAATCACCTCCGGCGTGCTGGCCTACACGGTGGGGTCGGGCAAGGCGGTGCTGTCGACGCCGTACTGGTACGCCGAGGAATTACTCGGCGAGGGTCGCGGCCGGCTCGTGCCGTTTGCCGATCCCCAGGCCCAGGCCAAGGGGATTCTGGACCTTCTGGACAACGAAGCGGAACGCCATGCCATGCGCAAGCGGGGCTATCTTCTGGGCCGCGACATGATCTGGCCGATGGTGGCGCGGCGCTACCTGGAAAGCTTCCTGCGCGCCCACGAGGACCGGGTCCGCCATCCCCGCGCTTTCCCCGGCTTGACCCTCGACCGCCGTCCTCCCGAGCTGCCGCTGTTGAATTTGAGCCATCTGCACCGCCTGACCGACGACACCGGCCTGGTGCAACACTCCCGTTTCACCGTGCCCAACTACAACGAAGGCTATACCACCGACGACAACGCCCGCGGCTTGATGGTGGCGGTGCTGCTGGAAGAGCTGGGCGAAGATAGCGCCGGCCTCGCGTACGATCTGGCGTCGCGCTACCTGGCGTTCTTGCTTCATGCCTGGAACCCGCACGCCCAGCGTTTTCGCAACGTGCTGTCCTTCGAGCGTCGCTGGCTGGAAAAAGCCGGCTCGGAAGATTGCCATGGGCGGGCCCTGTGGGGCCTGGGCATGGTGATGGGCCGGTCGGCGCACGCCGGCTTGCGCGGCGCCGCCGGTCTGCTGTTCGAGGCCGCCTTGCCGGCGGTGGAAAGCTTCACCAGTCCCCGCGCCTGGGCCTTTACCCTGCTGGCGATTGGCGAATACTGGAAGCGTTTTTCCGGTGATCGCGGCGTGCAAAGTCTCCGCGACAACCTGGCCAACCGCCTGTGGGAGCTCTTCCGCCAATGCAGCACCCCCGACTGGCCCTGGTTCGAAGATATCCTGGCGTATGCCAACGCCACCCTGCCCCATGCCCTGCTGGTCACCGCCAACGCCCTGGGCAAGGAGGCCATGGCCGCCGATGCGCTCTGCGCCCTGCAATGGCTGAGCAAGATTCAGAAAGCGCCTCAGGGCCATTTCCTGCCGATCGGCGCCAACGGCTTTTATCCGCGCGGCGGCGAACGCGCCCGCTTCGATCAGCAGCCGATCGAGGCCCAGGCCATGGTGACGGCGTGCCTGGCGGCCCAAAACGTGACCGGGGAAACGCGCTGGGTCTGGGAAGCGCAACGGGCCTTCGACTGGTTTGTCGGCCGCAACGATCTGCGCCTTCCTCTGTACGATCCGGCCACCGGCGGCTGCCGCGACGGCCTGCACTCCGACCGCGTCAACCAGAACCAGGGCGCCGAATCCACCCTGTGTTTCCTCCTGGCCTTGCTGGAAATCCGCCTGGCCGAGGCTTTTCGCGGCTCGGGTAATTTTCACGTCGTCAAAAAAGTTTCGGTGTCTTCGTAGCGACCGGCGCCGTCGTCGTGCGCGATTCGTCAGCCTTAGGGCCGGCGCGCCGAGCCGAACCAGCCGCGCTTGGCCAAATAACAACGCGGTCCGGAGCAACCTTGCTTCGACCCGCGGTTCGTTTCTTTCTAAAAGTTGTTCCTTTCCCCCTTGGGAGTCTATATAATCCAGCTTTCCTGGGAGTCGTCGATGAGCTTCAAGTGGGACCGCGTGCACGTGTGGTCATGTGAAATTCCCGACCAGCCGGGGTCGGCCGCCGAGAAGTTGGCGTTTCTGTCCCAGGCCGGGGCCAACCTGGAATACATCGAATCGCAGCGCTTGCCGACTAAACCGGGCACGGGAATTCTGTACGTGGCCCCGGTGACCGGACCGGCCCAGGTCCGCGCCGCCAAGTCCGCCGGCCTGAGCGAGACCGATTTCCCCATCATTCGACGCATTGAAGGCGACAACGAGGCCGGGTTGGCCCACCGCCTGACCCAGCAGTGGGCCATCGCCGGCATCAGCTTGCACGGCTTGACCCTCGTAGTGCTCGGCGGCAAGTTTGTCGGCTATGCCGTGTTTGATTCGGTCGCCGACGCCAACAAGGCGGCCCAAATCCTGGCCGATCTGGGCACGGCGTCCGGCGAATTCCACAAACCGCGCTAACGGAGGTGTTGACCATGGCCCGTTATCTTTCCGTTGCTTTCCTCGGTGTGCTCGTCCCCACCTGGGCCGATGGTCCGGAGAAGGCGGCCGTGCCGAAAGGTCCGCCGCCGCAGTTCATGATGGTGAGCCAGGTGGACCCGGCCAAGAACAGCTTTTCGCTCCTGCAGATGGTGGAAATTCCCCGGACCGTGCAAGTCGTCGAGGAAAAGGTCGTTGACGGCCAGGTCGTCAAGGTTCTCAAGCAGGTCACGGAAATGGTCCGGGAAATCCGCGAGCTACGGATGATCGGGCCAACCCCGCCGGTTTACTCGGCCGCGGGCAAGAAGCTGGCCGGAGACGAGCTGTGGCGGCGGTTAAAGAAGGGGCAAGTGGTCCTGGTCGCCGCCGATGGCCGCATGGTGGACGCGGCCTACTTGCGCGTGGTGCAGCCCGATACGCTGGTGGTGGTTCCCCAGGCCAGCGTGCCCCCGCTCAACGGCGAAAAAAATCCTGTGCCAAAGAAGATTTGAAGGGGTCGAGTTTTTTGGAGTGCGGCGGCTCGCCCCGTTTTTGAATTTATTCGCTCCCCGCCATCCAAACTGTCCGGCCTGGTGAATCAATAGTTGGTGACGTTACGGTAGAAACTCCGAAAATCTTGGAGAGCTGCCATGAACTTGCTTGCCCGTGCCCGGCCGGCGCTCTATACCTTCGATGATTTCTGCGCCCTGGTAAAAGACGGCGAGAAGGCCGACCTCATTGACGGGGTGATCTATATGTCGTCGCCGGACAATACCGATGCTGCCACGTTATTTGGCTGGTTGTTCAGCCTGCTGATTTTTTTCGTGCACCTGAAGAAGCTCGGCAAGGTGTTTGGCTCGCGCGTCGCCTTTCGCCTGGATGGGGCCAACGGTCCGGAGCCGGACATCGGTTTCGTGAAGACCATGCGCCTCCATCTGGTGCGGCGCGGCTACGTCGCCGGCCGGCCCGATGTCGCCATGGAAATCGTTTCGCCGGAAAGCATCGACCGCGATTACCACAAAAAACGCCGGCAGTTCGAACAGGCCCGTGTCCCCGAATACTGGATCATCGATGAAATCGAGCAGCGGGTGACCTTTCTCCGCCTCGGCAAGGACGGAAAGTACGAATCCGTGGCTGCAACCCATGGCATTTTCCGCAGCAAGGTGATTCGCGGCTTCTGGCTGCGGGACAAGTGGCTGTGGCAAAAATTGCTGCCCGACCCGCTCAAGACGTTGACAACTATTCTGCGCGGCGGGCGTTGAAAAAAAACCACGGATCGCCGGATAATACGGATAATAACCATAAAATGGACTTCAGGCTTTGTCGGCGAGCGTCGCGGCGTCAGCCCGACGTGGAAATCTTGCTACACGTCGGGCTAACGCTCCGACGCTCGCCTCCGTGGTTCTGTTTTCTTAGGAGCTGCCATGAACCGACGTGTGCTTCCCGTAGCGTGCCTTGCCCTGGCGGTCCTGGCCCTTGGGTCTGGACCGGCGCCTAGCGCCTGCTGCTATTTCTCCGCCAAGAACGCGGACATCTTGCAACCGGCGCAAAAGGTCTTCATCACCTGGGACCCGCAAAAGCAAAGCGAAACCTTCACCGTGCAGCCGCGCTTTGAAGGCAACGCCCTCGACTTCGGCATGGTCATTCCAACGCCGAGCCAGCCGAAGTTGCACGAGATGCCGCGCGACTTCTTCAAAGAGCTGGCGGTGTACACCATCATGAAAAAGCGCGAATTCCCGCGGTCGAAGCTGCTGCCGATGCCGAAATTCAAAGACAAGTTCGGCGGGCCGCGGGGCGGTGTGCCGCAGTCCGCCAAGGGGAAGAAAAAGGACGACGCCCGGCCGCCGGCCATCAAGATTCTCGAAGCCGGCCTGGTCGGCTCGCTGGATTACAAGATCATCGAGGCCGGCCGGGCCGACGACCTCTTCCAGTGGCTCAAGGACAACAAGTACAACTACTCCGGCGACGAAGCTTCTCTCAACTTCTACGTGCAGAAGAAATGGCTCTTCACGGTCATGAAGATCGACACCATGCAGAT
>CAZFGM010000143.1:0-12945 GCA_964518515.1 uncultured Alcaligenaceae bacterium
CAAGAACCCGCCGCCGCGCGTGGTGAACCGCCCGTATGGTGATCATTGACCCGTCAAGATATACCCTGCGCGGCCAAGAATGAGGCCTTCCCTTGTTGGCCAACTCAAAATGGCTTGGCCAACAAGGGATTTAATTCGGAAAACTATATACAGCCAGGTCTTGCATCGAACGTGGACCCCCTTTTTGGCCAACTCGGGGTGTGCCAGGGGTACGGGCCTCATTTTCGGCCGCGTGCAGTATAAGATGAGGGTGGAATCCGTGCCGTTTGCCGCTTGCGGCTTTAGCGTGACCTTGGCGCTAATAAGCCGCAAGCGGCTGACCACTTGGCCAACGGTTTTTGGATTGTGCCCATGGCATCTCCGGTTCTCGATCTCGTCTGCGGCATGCAGGTGGACCCCGACCACGCCCGGGCTGCCAGCGAATACGAGGGGAAAACCTATTATTTTTGTTCCGCGCATTGCCTGAAAAAATTCCAGGCTGAGCCGCAGCGGTTTTTGCAGGGACCACCGCAACCGCCCCACGAAATGCCATCCGTGGGCTTGGAGGTTCCGCCACCACCCGGCACGCAGATGGAATACATTTGCCCGATGTGCCCGGACGTCCGCAGCGATCGGCCAGGGCCGTGCCCCAAGTGCGGCATGCCGCTGGAACCGCGGCTGGTGCAAGTCGAAGAGCGCAATCCCGAGCTGGTGGACATGGTCCGCCGGCTGGTGATAGGTTTGATTCTCGGCGTGCCGCTCGTCACCCTGGCCATGTCGCACATGGTCCTGGGGTTTGATGTGCCCCAAACGGCGGCCAATCTCGGCCAATGGCTTTTGAGCACCGGCGTGGTTTTTTTCTGCGGCGGGCCGTTCTTTGCCCGCGCCTGGATTTCCCTCAAAAACCGCAGCCCGAACATGTTCACCCTGATTGCCCTGGGGGTGGGAGCCGCCTATGTCTATAGCGTTATCGGTGTCGTACAGCAGCTTTTATCCCCGCACCACCACGCGGTCGAGTTGTATTTTGAATCCGCCGCCGCCATCGTCGTTCTGGTGCTGGTGGGCCAGGTGCTGGAATTGAACGCCCGGCAAAGCACCACCGCCGCCATTCGCCGGCTCATGGGACTGGCGCCCAAAACCGCCCGCCTGGTCCTTCCCGACGGTAAGGAAGACGATATCCCCATCGAGCTGATTCAACCGGGCGATGTCGTGCGCATCCGGCCGGGAGAAAAGGTGCCGGTGGACGGCGTGGTCACCGAGGGAACCAGCACGATTGATGAATCCATGATTTCGGGCGAACCGGTGCCCGTGGCCAAGGAACCCGGCAGCAAGGTCGTGGCCGGCACCGTGAACGGCACCGGCGGACTTCTGGTCCGGGCCGAGCGCGTCGGCGAGAGCACCCTCTTGGCCCAGATTATCCGTCTGGTGGGCGAGGCGCAGCGCAGCCGGGCGCCGGTGCAGCGGCTGGTCGATGAGGTGGCCCGCTGGTTCGTGCCGGCGGTGCTGGCGATCAGCTTGGTCACCTTGTTTGCTTGGAGTTTTTGGGCCGAAGATTTCCAAGTCGGCCTGATCAACGCCGTGGCGGTTCTGATCATTGCTTGCCCCTGCGCCCTGGGCCTGGCCACGCCCATGGCCATCCTGGTCGGCACCGGCCGCGGCGCCGAGCACGGCATCCTCATCAAGAATGCCGAGGCCCTGGAAACGCTGCACCGCGCCGATGTCCTGGTCGTGGACAAGACCGGCACCTTGACGCAGGGAAAACCCGTCCTGACCCGGATTCAACCGGCGGAGGGAAATCTAAACCCAGACGACCTCCTGCGCTGGGCCGCCAGCTTGGAATCCGGCAGCGAGCATCCCCTGGCGGCGGCTTTCCTGGCCGCCGCCAAGGAAAAAGGACTGACTTTGATCCCCGTTCGGGATTTTCAGGCCGTTCCCGGCAAAGGCGTTCGCGGAACCCTGGAAGAGCGAAAATTCCTTTTGGGCAACGCCGCTTTTCTGGGGGAACAAGGAATTTCCATTCCCGAGGGAGCAGTGTCGCAGGAAAGTCCCGGTTCGGCGCGGGTCTCCGACCCCGCCGCGGGACCGACCGCAGGTCTCCATCTTTCCAGCGGGCGGGCACAAAAGGGAGACCTTCGGTCAGGCGCATCGGCATCGGCGGGGTCGGAGACCCGCGCCGAACAAGGGACCCGCGCCGAGCCAGAGACAATACTATTACTGGCCGAAGCCGACCGTTTGGTCGGCTGGTTTGGCGTGTGCGATCCGATTCGTGATACCACGCCGGAGGCCCTTCGCTTGCTGCGCAAGGATGGCCTGCGCGTGGTCATGGTGACCGGCGATCAGCGAACGACGGCCCAGGCCGTGGCCCGCCAGCTCGGAATTGCGGAGGTTCATGCCGAGGTTTTGCCGCAAGACAAACAAACCATCGTGAAGCGCCTGCAAGCCCAGGGCCACGTGGTCGCCATGGCCGGCGACGGCATCAACGATGCGCCGGCCCTGGCCCAGGCGAACATCGGCATCGCCCTGGGCACGGGAACCGACGTGGCCATGGCCAGCGCCGGCCTGACCCTGGTTCAAGGCGACCTGCGGGCCATCGCCCGCGCTCGCCGCCTCAGCCGGGCCACCTTGCGGGCCATCCGGCAGAACCTGTTTCTGGCTTTCATTTACAATGCCCTGAGCATTCCCCTGGCGGCCCTGGGCTTGCTGAATCCGGTCTGGGCCAGCGCCGCCATGAGCTTGAGCTCGTTGTCGGTGGTGGGCAACTCGTTGCGGTTGAGAAAACATAGGGTGTAAGGCGGGCGGCAAGAGTTACTTGTAATCTACCTATCGGCGGCACGGCCTTGCAATTGTTCCTGGGCAACTTTGCCGACTGGCTGGGCGAACTGAGCTACAGCGGTCGCCAGCAAATGAGACCCGTGCCAGATTAAGGACCGCCGGAGGCCTTCGGCCCGATGCGTTCCTTGCCGCCCAGCCACGGCCGCAGAACTTCGGGGATCACCACCGCGCCGTCGGCCTGCTGATAATTCTCCAGGATGGCCAGGATGGCCCGCGTGACGGCCACGGCGGTGCCGTTCAGGGTATGCACGAAGCGGGTGCCTTTGTGCTTGGGGCTTTTGTAGCGAATGTTGAGGCGGCGGGCCTGGAAGTCGGTGCAGTTGGAGGTGCTGGTCACTTCGCCGTACTCGCCGGCCTGGCCGCGGCCGGGCATCCACGCTTCCAGGTCGTACTTGCGATACGCCGGGCCGCCCAGGTCGCCGGAGCAGGTGTCGATGACGTGATACGGCAGACCCAATCCCTGGAAGATTTTTTCTTCCAGGCTCAAAAGCTCTAGATGAATGGCTTCCGATTGCTCGGGCGTGGTGAAGGCGAACATCTCGACCTTGGTGAACTGGTGCACGCGAAACAGGCCGCGTGTATCTCGTCCCGGGGCGCCGGCCTCGGTGCGGAAACAGTGCGACAGGCCGGCGTACTTGAGCGGCAATTGGCCCTCGTCCAGAATCTTGTCCTTGTGCATGCCGCCCAGGGTGATTTCGGCGGTGGCGACCAGGCACAGGTCGGTGTTGGCCAGGCTGTAGATTTGCGTTTCCGGGCCGCGCGGCATGAAGCCGATGCCTTCGAGCACCTCGACCTTGGCCACGTCGGGGGTGATGACCGGCGTGTACCCCGCCTCCATCAGGGTGTTCATGGCGTAGTGGATGAGGGCCAACTCCAGAAGGACCGCCTCGTTCTTGAGGAAATAAAACTTCGGCCCGGCCACCGCCGAGCCGGCCTCGAAATCGGCCAGGTGCAGCGATTCCGCCAGGGCGATGTGGTCTTTGGGCTTGAAGTCGAACTTGGGCGGCTCGCCCCAGCGGCGCAGCACCTTGTTATCCTGGGCCGTGGTGCCGATCGGCGCGTCGGGATGGGTCATGTTGGGAATGCCGGTCAGGGCCTCGCGCAGGCCGGCTTCCACTTCTTTGATCTTTTCCTCCAGGGCCCCGACCTTGTCGCGCAGCCCCCGGCCTTCCTGGATCAGGGCCTGTTTCTTGTCTTTGTCCTTTTCCTTGGGGATGAGCTTGGAGATTTCGTTCTGCCGCTGCTGCAACGTCTGGGTTTCCTGCACCAGGCTTTTGCGCTCGTCGTCGAGCGCCACCACGCGATCGACGTCGGCCGTGACGTTGCGGTTGCGGCAATTGGTCTTTACGGCTTCCAGGTTGTCGCGAATGAAAGTGGCTTCGAGCATGGGATTTCATTCTTTCAGCAAAAGGCTTTATCATGCTTGGCCAGTTTTATTTCAACCAACGTCACGAAGATCGAGGAAATCGTCTGCAACTTTAGTAAGTTCGCCCGTCTCGTGGTCCCACCAATAGATTTCATCGCCGAGTCGATCCGAAGAAGGATTAGAAAGAAGAACAAGCTTGTCGCCAGTTCCGTTAGACGCGATGGCGACGGCGTTGTCCGGGAAATCCGGCCATTCTCTGGCGTTCCTTGTCTCCAGAACGATGTCGTTGCATGATCTCTTGAGCCGTTTTCTATCGCTCTCGTCCAAAATGGCAGTTTTCGGGGAGTGTAGCTGGGCCAAGGGAATTCTTGTTCTTGTCGGCGTTTTTCCCGGCTCGTAGAGAACCGCCGGGATGTCAAGCAAACCTGCTTCCCGTGCAGCCACACAGCGGCGCACCCCAGAACAAATGTAGTATTGTGGTACCATATGCCGAAGCTAAGGTCGAGTCATTCTCACCAGGCGCTATCCGGCTTTTCTGGTTCGAGTATTATCGCCGGAATGTCTTTGTGCCCCGCTTGCGCGCCGCAACTGATCTCCGAACGCCCTGATAGATGAGGTACATTGCCCAGCCTATTTTGGCAATTCGGCGGAGTATTCGCATTTGATCTTGCCCGCCGGCTCATCGGTGGGCGTCGCCAAGCGCGGCTTCCCTCCTTGATCTTTGTCTCCAGTTCACTTTATTCCTGCGGCCTTTAACCTCCACTTGCTTGAAGCCTTGAAACTGGCTTTGCGGCGAGGCAAGTAAATCCTTGACAGTTCGCGAAAACCCGGCTACAGGGGAAAAAACCAGCGTCAAACTGTCCAACACAGATTTGTCTGAGAGAACACCCATGGACCGCCGCAACTTCCTCACTGCCGCCGGCGCCTCGGCTGTGCTCCTGGGGAGTAAACCGGCTGCCGACACCGCCGCGGCTACCGATGACAAACCGAAAGAGTACCGCATCATCGACACGCACCTGCACCTGTTCAACACGCGGCTGCAAGGGCAAAAAGGGGTGCCGCAGTACCTGCCCATGGACGCCACGGTCGAGGCGGCGCTGGCGGCCATGGAGCGCGGCGGGGTCGCCAAGGCTTTCTTGATCAGCTACGCCGCCGCCGACATCGCCGTGCAGATCCGGCAGCGCGGCTTCAAGCCGGAGGTCCTGGCCGACGTCATCAGCAAGGCCTACCAGGTCAAGGCCTTTCAAGCCCATCGCAAACGCTTCTGGTGGTTCACCGATCATCTGGATCCGATGCGCAAGGGCTTCCTCGACGACCTGGCGACGGATTTCGAGGCCGGCGCCAGCGGCGTCAAGATGCTGCCGTGGTTTCACGGCGTTCTGCCCGATCACGCCGCCTACCTTCGTGTCTACGAGCTGTGCCGCAAGCACAAAAAGCCGGTCATCCTCGATCTATCGTGGTGGTACTTTCACCTGAACCCGCTGTACAACGAGCCGGCCGCGCGGCGGAAGCTGGTCCAGTCGTTTGCCGACTATGCCCGGCTGCTGGCGCCCTTGTTCCGGCAGTTCGCGGACGTGCCGTTCTCCCTGGCCCACTGCGGTACGGCCCGCGACGCCAAGGAGTATGACGACATCTTCGCCCTGATCGCCGCCCACGCGAACGTCTCGTGCGACGTGGCGGCGGCCCGCGATTACTCGGTGAAATTCCTCGAGCGATTGGTCCGCGCCGTCGGCGGCCACAAGGTCATGTACGGAACCGACTGGCCCTACTGGTCTAGCGGAGTCGAAAGCTACCGCACCGGCTCGCGCCGCTGGCGCCTTATCACCGACGAATGCCCCGCCTTGAGCGAGCACGACAAGCGGCTCATCCTCGCCGAAAACGCCGAGCGCTTCGTCCGGTTTCAACTGCCCGACGAAACCGGGCAGCGTGCCCACATGCTGCACCGGGATAGCATCGTCGTGGTGATGCACGACCACAACCCGATCGCCCCGGATGTGCCGCGGATGCTGGCGGGCGGCGTGACCGCCAAGGTGTACCAGGTTGGCATCGACGTTGAGATTGGCAAGGACTTCCGGGCCAGCGCCGGCCGCCGTGACGGCTGGGCCAAGCGGGCGCGAGCTTCACTGGATGAGGCCCGCCAGACCATCGCCGCCGACCCGAAGCGGCTGCTGCTTGCCCTGACGGCCGAGGACATTCGCCGGGCAAAAAAAGAAGGCCGCATCGCCATCCTCTTGGGCGTCGAGGGGGGCAAGCTGCTGGAAGGGGACCTGGCCCGGCTCCGGGAGTTTTACAAGCTCGGCCTGCGCGAGTTGCAGCTTCGCTGGGCGGTGCCCAACCCGCTCGTCGAGAAGGACGAGCTGACCGAGTTCGGCCGGGCCGTCGTGCGCGAGTGCCAGCGGTTGGGCATTATCGTCGATCTGACGCACATCCTGGAGCGGGCGTTTTTTCAGGTCGTCGAGCTAAGCAAGCGGCCGCTGATCGTCTCGCACGGCACGGGCCGCGAATTGGGCGCGAAGCGCCTGAAAGCGATTGCCGGAACGCGCGGAGTGATCGGCCTGCATTTTTACAGCTCATACCTGGGCCAGCGGCCGACGGTGCTCAACGTGCTCGATGCCATCGATTACCTGGTGCGTCACGCCGGCGTGGACACGGTCGGCCTGGGCGTGGATTTCTTTCCGCGCGAAGGGGCCTGGCGCGACTTCCAGCAAGCCCAGGGCACGCGCGACATTTCCTGGGCCATTCCCGACCTGGGCCACCTGGAAGAGGTGACGCGCGGCCTGGTCGCCCGCGGTTACCGCGACGAGCACATCCGGGCCATCCTGGGCGGCAATTTCCTGCGCGTGTGCCGGGAGGTTTTCGGGCGGTGAGAAGATATACTGGACACGGGCAAGATTGATTCATTGTGGGGCACTGCCAGGTAGACAGGAAAGTCTGCCCCACGTCAATCCTTCCCGTGCCAAGTATAATCCGGAATCCGCGTATACCAACTTTAGGTGTTCTCAGACGCGACCCTTGTTCCCCAGATTCCCAAACGAGAGGAAAATGAAACAATTCACCATTGTCGTTCGCCCCTTCCGCGCTGAAGCGGTGTTGCAAGTCATCGCCGACCTGGAAATCTCGGCGTGCGTGGTCCGCGAGGCCAAGGGCTACAGCCGGCAAAAAGGCTATCTCGACCGCTACGCCGGCAGCGAGTACAGCCTGGCGTTTTTACCCAAGGTCGAGATCAGCGTATGGGTCGAGGACCCGCGGGCGGACGAGGTTGCCGACCGCATCGTCCGGGCCGCCCGCACGGGCCGCATCGGCGACGGCAAGGTATTTGTCGTGGGCGCCGCCTGGCCAGAGCCGCTGGAGTTTTGAAACACCCCACGTCGCGAGGGCGCATCGTGGCAATCATATCAGAGAAAGGCTCCCTGGAGAAACGATCATGAACCTACACGGGACAAGCCCGTGGTATCCCGGCCCGAATGGTGCCGAACAGTATTGGGCGAGGCATGTTTACGGCCGCCACTTTGCCGGGGTTGGCCTGCCCGGGGTCGGGGCGTCACCCAAGCAAGCCAGGTAAAGCAGCTCCTCCATGATCAGGGCCACCGTTTCTTTGCGGCTGGGAATCAGATAATGCCGCGTAGCGAGGCGGTAATTGCGGGCCCCGTCAATATCCGCCCCTTTGAAAAACAGGTCGCCTCCCGAATACATCGAGCCGTGCGCCGTGATGTTCAGCACGCGGCAGACGTTGTCCGGATAACTCCGCTGGCTGTTGTGGATGAAATCCCCGCCCAGGTAGATCAGCAAGTCGATGCGAATTCCTTCCTGTTCGAACTGGTTGGCCAGGGTGCGGACGTTATTACAGCCCAGGCTGAAACCAAGGAACACAAGGCGGGCGTGGGGATCATCCTGACGGATTTGCCGGATTTTTTGGACAAAAGTATGGCTGGTGTACAGCTGGCCGAAGTGGGCGTTTTCAAAGCCCTGGCTTTTGAAATAGCGGCACAAGCCGTTGAAGTTGGCCCGGCAGGTCGGATCCAGACCGTTGACGCCGAAGATGTGCACGCGCTCCTTGCGGCACGGACAGAGGTTTTGCAGGTAACAGTCCGGATAGCGCAGCTGCTGGGGTTCCTGAATCGGATGCAGGAATTCGCCCATGCGGTTGCGCGTGGCCAGCGGCTCCGCTTGCGTCGAGCCCAACAGCAATGCCGCCGCCAGCAATACCCCAATAACCCGCAAGGTTCGCCTCATGCCATTGCTCTCCAGGAAAGGATCTCTTCTTTGTTCGGAAAGAATGATTGGCGCGGTTTAAAAAATGCCAAAAAGCTGCCAGCTTGATGAGAAAATCCATAAGAAAGGGCAAACTGAGAACGTTACTCGGGTTGTAGCGGATTTTCCGAACGGACCATAACGCAAGGCGGGGTGCGGGTCCGGCAAATCGTGCCAACAATCCGGGGCCAGGTTGCAGGTCGAAATCGACGGTAGCGGAAAACCCGGCCCTTTCCCGTCTGCTTCACTGGGGAAAAAAGAGAGCCCCTACAACCGGCAAAAAGCCTTCACGCGAGTGGTTACGTTTTCACCGGCCGGTACAGAAACGGCCGGCGGAACATGCCGCCCAGGTGGTGGGGGTTGTAAAGGCGCAAGGCGATGGTGTTCCGGCCGGCTTTGAGCTTGCCTGTCAGGTCCACGTCCCACTCGAACTTGTAATCGTTCACCCACCACATCGCCTTCTGAGGCCGGTGGGCCACCAGGTAGCCGTTGACGTAAAGCCAGCACTCGTTGAACAGGCCGGGAAAGCGGACATGGACTCGGCCGGCGGCGTCCTGGGCCTTGAGGTCGAGTTCGGTCCGGTACCAGGCGTAGGCGTTGTAATAGTGGTAATCGGGCTGCAGGATGCCCTGGGCTTGCATGTATAAATCGGTGTGGAGCATCTCCCAGTGGCCGGGGTTTTTCTGGCGGCCGGCGAGGGTGCCGCGATCCTTGAGGCCGCTGTACCAGGTCAGATCCACGGGCTTGTAGGCCCAGCCGCTGACCACGCCGGTATCGGAAGGATCACGGCGAAAGGCCCACTCCAGTGGGGTCTTGACCAGCAGCGTGCCCTTGGTGCCGTTGGTGATTTGCAGCAGCTCGCGATACTGCTGCACTTCGCCGGGCCACCAAGCGGGACCGGTCCTCTCACTTTCCTCCGCCACGCCGATCACGCGCGTGGTGAAGGTGGGATTCATGGCCGCCAAGTGCTTGCGGGCGGCCAGGCCGCGCTCACCGGCGGCGACTGCCGCCTGGTAATCCACCTCGGTCGCCGCGGCACCCACCATGGTCATGTATGCGTCCAGCACGGCGAAGCTCAACCGCGTGAACTTCATCCGCTCCAGGTACAACTTCTCATTGCGGTTAAGGTCCTTCTTCGATTGCAGGGGCTTGATGAGCCCCTCGGCGTCGGCCAGGTGCTTTTTGAGTTGGGTCATAAGCTCGGGCGTATAGATGGCCGGGGCGACGAAGTATTCGTGCTCGGTGACGATGGTCTTTTCCCAGGCGGCGTGGATGGCATTCCAGTAGGCCGCCATCGGTTTGGCCGCCGGGCCGTAGAATTTCTCGGGAAACTCCGCCAGCAGGGCATCCACATCGGCATCGGGGTTCCAGTAGAGCTGGCCGCGCACGTACAGGTTCAGGAAGATGGTCGCCATGGCGCCGCGGCTCTCCGTGAAAAAGCCCAGAATGCCGGCCTTGCGATAGTGCTTGATGTCCTGGCGGATCGACTGAATGGCGGGGTTGGGCAGGTCGCGCCACACCAGCATGCCCTGGTCGTAGTCGTAAATGATGACCCGGCCCTGCATCACCTTGGCCCAGCGGTACATGATGTCCCGGTATTCCTGGCGCGGCGGCGAGCGTGGGTCGTCCATGCCGTGGATCGGATCAATGTCGATGGGTGCCAGCGTGGCCACCAGCGGTTCGGCGGCGACGATCTTGCGCTGCGGCGGGATGGTGATGTTGCTGTACGCCAGAAAGCCGATCTTGGCCTTGCTGTCGGGATATTGCTTGAGGAGGATGTTGGCGACGTTGTTGTAGAACACCATGAACGAGTCGGTGAGCGAGGGGACCATGAAATACTTGTCGTGCAGGTTGGCCCGTAGTTCTTTGTCCTTGGGCGAGTCGGCTTCGTAGATGCCGTCTTCCATGCCCAGGGAGATGTCGTTGCCCTTGGCAAAGGCCGGCGCGATCTTCTTGGCCACGTGGCCGGCGGTGGCCTCGTCGGCAATGGGCACGTTGTACAGGCTCTTGCCCTTGGGGATCAGCTCCTTGACGTACTCGCCCAGGGCATGGCCGGAGGGCACGGCCAGGCCGCCGTTGAGCATGTTGCGCCGGCCGAACTCCGCATCCCCATTATTGGCGGCATTCCATGACAGCCAGTAGGAACGCACCTCGAACGGCGGGGCGTAGGCGTAATCGAGCCTGCCGATCTTCAAAGACGCCTGCTCGGGAATGCATTCGCCGAAATCGGTGGGCAGGTACCAGCGGCACCCCCAACGGCGCAGCAGCTCGGCGACCGCGTAGTAGTGACAGTCATCGTTCAGCCCCGCCAGGTACACGCGGTTGTCCTGGCGGCGGAGCACAATGGCGTCGGCGCGGCGAACGGGGTCCTTCTTGGCCACCTTGGTCAGGGCGGCGCGCAGACTGGGTTCCGCAGCCAGGGCTTCTTGGCCGACGAACAGTACGGGAATTTTAGCCTTCAAGGCCGCAGCGATGGCCGGCGCGGAGTTGGCCAGGGCCGGCTTGGCGCCGCTCATCCGGTGGAGGTAATGGGCCAGGTCGTCGGCCGCTCGTTTTTCCCACGATCTGGCCGTGGGGGAGACCACGATCACGGCCTGGGTTTTGCCCCGGTCCACGATGACCAGATCATCGTCGCCAAGAGCACCGGCCGCTCGAGCCGTGATTGGCAGCGCGCCGGCACCGGAGAGTAACACAGCGATCAGCAGGGGTCGCAGGTAGGTTTGCATGGTTTTTTCCCTCAGGACGCTCGCAAAGATGACAGCCAATACTAAAACGCCACCCCTTTTTTCCATCGGCACGTGTCCAGTGCGATCCAATCCTCGTTTTTACGATGAAACCATACCACCAGGGTATAGTCTGGATACTTCCACCAAAGTTCCTTTATCGGGACCGAAGAATTCCCGGGGAAATCTGGAGGATAAACATTGAGGAGTTCGCAACGAAATTCGTCACAGCACTGGCCAATCGTCCATAGCATTCTTCGATTGGGGTTGCCTAATTCCGTTGTTACCTGTTCGATTGTCTTACCATGCAAACCGTTTATTTTTCCCGACGCTTCATGGACCATTTTTCCGTACAGCCGTTCCAAGGGTTCGGGTGATTTGATTGTTTCGTCCGGGACTCCTTCGACGATTGGCCCAGGATCACCTGTCTTGAAGAAAAAAAAAGCGAGAACTCCAACGACCGCCAAGATTGCCGTTCCCGCAATAAGGATCTTCTTTACGGCTTTTTTTGGGCAGTACCCGGGCATAACGCTCTCTCCCGAAACGGCATCCCAATTAGTTCACCACTCACCACTTACTATTACTACTCACTCCTTTGACAGCTTCACCGCCATCACCCAGCTCAGGCTCTTCCCCAAGTCGTAGGTATGAATTCGCGCGAGCTTTCCGGTTTCGAGATCGACGCGGAAGACCGCCAGCTTGCCGGAGCCTTCGCCGGCCCCGAAAAGGAAGCGGCCGTCCGGGTCGATGTCGAACGAGCGCGGCGTTTTTTCCGTCGGGGTCTGGCCGAGGGCGGAGAGTTGCCCGGTTTTGCCGTCGATGGCAAAGCCGGCCAGGCTGTCATGGCCGCGGTTGGAGACCCATACGAATTTGCCGCTCGGATGCACCTTCACCTCGGCGGTGGAGTTCTTGCCCTTGAAGTCGTCGGGCAAAGTCGAAAGCGTCTGCACCGGCTTCAACCCGGCCGCGGGTTCAAAGCGGTAAGCGGTGATACTGCTGCCTTGTTCGTCGGAAGTGAAGGCGAGGCTCTGGGTGGGATGGAAGGCCAAGTGGCGGGGGCCGGCCTTGGCGGTGCCGCCGGCGGCCTTGCCCGCTGCCGTCAATTTTCCCGACGCCGCGTCGAGCCGAAACTGAAACACGGCATTGGGCGTGACGTGCGGCACGAATACCCAGCGGTTGTCCGGATCGGTGGCGAAGGAGTGCGCCGTCTTCGCGGTGGCGACGGTCTGCACGGCCTTGGGCAGGATCGTGCCATCGTCGTTGATGCGATGCACCACCACCTTGCCGGCGGCGTACGAGGCCGACAGCAGCCAACGGCCCGTGCGGTCCGTGCCCACAAAAGCCGCATTTTCTCCTTTCGGCAGCACAACGGTGTTAAGGTGCTTCAGTTTGCCCGTCTGGGGGTCAATCCAGAAGCTCGCCAGGGTGCTGGTGGTGCGCAACGAGGCAAATAAAAACTTCAGGGACTTCTGGTGCGGATTGACGGCGAGCGCCCCTGGCCCTCCCTCGACCGCCACTGCTTCCACCGCGGTCAGTTTGCCCTCCTTGGGATCCAGACGATAGATCTGGATCTTTTGCTCAGGGGCCATGGAGACGTAAACGAAGGTGTCCGCTTGCAGCTTCATCATCCAACTCAGGAAAAGGAACGATGTTAGCAACCAGCGCATGGTTGTGCCCTTTCTCGCAGTAAGTTGCAGCCTTAAGGTTAAGAATCAGGCCCGCCTGCGTTCCCCAAATAATAGTCTCTATTTTCCCAACTTCTCCTCACGGCGCGGAGAAGTTTTGGGTTTCAAG
>CAZFGM010000144.1:0-12909 GCA_964518515.1 uncultured Alcaligenaceae bacterium
TGATCCGCGCCTGACCGCCTTTTTCCGGATCGATAAACAGAACCGCATCCGGTTGGGAGTCATTATCCAGGTCCAGGCGGGTGGTGGTATTATCCGCTCCGATTACTCCGGGGGTGGCAGCCTCATAGGTGCCCAACCAGGTACTGAAATGGCGGCTGGGCCGGCCATGCTTGCGCACGCGAACCGGGGAGGGCATATACACGACTCCTTCGATCAATTCCGCCTTTTTCAAGTGGGGCATCGCTGCGTAGCGGCGCTCGAATTCCGCCCGCGTCAGCCGATCGCCTGGTTCCAAAGGAGGAACAAACCCATTGTCTTGGGCAAGTGTGGTTTGCACAGGAGATTTTTCCATGGCCAGGCCTCCTTCTGCCATTCAGGTTATCGCGGCGAGTGATTGCTGGCAAGTTTTCCGGCGAATGGAGGACTCTGACTATAGCTCAGATCGGGGGCCTTCTTCTTCGGTCGAGCATTTTTGGTCCTTGTAAACCGTTCGGCGAAGGGATAGACTCAGAGGAAATTTTGGGGATCAAAACATTCATGTGTTGGAGCTGACCGGGAGCGCACTTTGCGCTTGCCAGCCACAAGCCACAAGTGCCCAGCGCACCGGTAACTCAACTACCGCGTTAGGCCATTCGAGGGGTCCACCGTGATCGCCTTAAATGCCCCACATGCGCAAAAAGCTTCTCCGTGAAAGATGAGTTTGCGGGAAGGAAAACAAAGTGCCCCAAGTGCGGGGCCACCCTTCTCGTGCCCGGCACTAGGCCCGACTCGCCAGCGAGGGAGCAGGTGGAATTTCCGCTGGAACACGCAGATCGGATGCCAGACAAAATCGTACCAACCCTTCCCCCTCTGGAGGTGGTGGAGGGCTGGGGAATCTTACTGCTTTGCCTCGGCATCCTTCTGGTCCTGTTCTTTGCGTTCATCTACGACACGACGGTGCCAGAATACCCTGGGGTGTACAACGTGGGGCGGATGCAGAACCGGCAAATTGGCATCTGGGTTGGTCTCGGCTCCGCTGCGGGTGGCATTGCCATGTTCATCGCCGGGCGGAAGGAGCCCAAGAACTCCCCGCCTTCGTCGGACACGGGCCACAGCTCAGCAGCCGGCTCATGCGAAAAGCCGCTAAACTCCAAGAAGCCCTAATTGAAGGTTCCCCGGCCCAATGTTTGGCGCTGCCGCTCGCCCCAGCGGCGCGGCCCTCTTTGCAGTAATAGTGCGCAAGACTGAACGGGAATCAAGGACAATCGACCAGCGTTCTCGGGAAGCAGTGACAAGACCATAAAGGTGTGGGACTTGGAGGCGGGCAAGGAAACCCTCACCCTGCGCGGGCACACGGGGTGTGCCTACTACCTTGGTTGCGGCTTGGCCGCGTTAGGAAAGCTTGCCATGGATGCCGTGATTCTGGCCGCCGGTTTGGGGACCCGCTTGCGTCCCCACACCCTTAAAACCCCCAAGCCGCTGCTGCCGGTGCGCGATCGGCCCATCCTGGACTGGACGCTGGGGGCATTGCCTCCGGTGGTGGATCGCGTCCTCGTCGTGGTCCATTACCTGGCCGAGCAGGTGGAACAATACCTTCAGAAGCAACCGTGGTTCAGGCAATGGCTGGCGGTGCCGCAGGACCAGCCGCGCGGCACGGGCGACGCCGTGTGCCGCTGCCGGCCGCACCTGCAGTCGGATCGTTTCCTAGTCCTGAACGGCGATGACCTGTATGGGGCCAAGGATCTGGCCGCCCTGGCGGACTGCCCGGCCGGAGTTCTGGTCCACGAAGTGACCGAGCCCCGGGGCTTCGGCATCGCCTTTCTTAACACCGACGGCACCCTGCACAAGCTCGTCGAGAAGCCCGACTTCTTGGGCAACGGTGGCCCGCGCCTGGCCAACACGGGGGCCTATTTGTTTCCGCGCTCCGTGTTCGAGATGGAGATATCCCTGTCGGCCCGCGGCGAATATGAAATCACCGATTACGTCACCGGCCTGGCCCGCCGCCAACCGGTGCACGTCGTCCAGGCCGGCTTCTGGCTGCCCATCGGCACCGAACAGGCCTGGAAAAAAGCCCAGGAAACACCGCTGGAAACCGTAAGGTAGTAGGGCACGCCGTGTGCCGTCACGGCACGTGGAGCGTGCCTACTGCAGGGGCGCGTTGCAGCTTGTTTGGCAAATCCCGCCACTTTGACCCGAATTTTAGTTGACCGACCGAACCGGTTTCCCTCATAATAAGACCAAGCGAGTACGGGCGAATAACTTGTCCGTTCGCGTGGTATCCGGTTTGCCGGGTACGTGAGTTTTGTTTTTACTGATAACTTGATTCGAGGTCCGCCGCTTCTCGCTTTGGGGGGAGGCGCTGCGGGAACCCCAACCGACGGAACAATGCACCCCAAACAAAGGTAACCTATGCTCCTAGTAGGAATATTGTGGGTGAGCTTTGTGCTGGGAGGCCTGATCGCCAGCCTCTGGCAACAGCCGACGTGGCGTGGTCCCTGGTTTCGATTGGCACGGGCGCCGGTTCCTGGGCGAGCCGGCACCGTTTGGCATCATGAAACGGAACTCGTGACGGGCCCCCCAGGCGCCGGCCCCTGGCCGACGCCGGAGGTCATCACCGGTCCACCTCGTCTCCATTCAACCGGTTGCGGTCTCCAAACAGCGTTTCGCGCTCGGCCTGCGCGCCGAGTCTGATAATCAAGCAAAGCCCAGGGACGGCCGTCCCTGGGCTTTGGCCCATCCCCTAAGGCGACATCGGCGGGCCACGAAAGGAGTGGCCTTCCATGTCCACCGCCGAATGTGTGGTCTGGATCAGCCTGGCCGCTCTGTTGGCACTGACGATCGGCGGCGGCGCCACCTTCTGGCTGGTCCGCCGGCAGGATCGCCTCAACCTCTCCAGTGCCCAACGGCGGGCGGCCGATCTGTTGACCCAGGCCCACAAGGATGCCGACAACCTCCGCAAGGAAGCCGAGCTCAAAGCCAAGGATGAAACCTTCCAGAAACGCGAGGCCTTCAACCGCGAGCTTGAACAAACCAAGAACCAACAGCGCGACAGCGAACGCCGCCTGGAAAAACGCGAGGACCTCCTAGAGCAGAAACACCAGGCCCTGCTCAAAAAAGAGCGCCACCTGCAGCATTCCGAGCGCAAGGCGCACGAGCGCCGCGAGCATCTTGAAAAGAAAGTGCAGGAAGCCGAATCCCTCGCCGCCGAGCAGATGCACAAGCTGCACGAGATTTCCGGCCTCAACCGCGAGCAGGGAGAAAAGCTCCTCCTCGAACGGCTCGACAAGGAGCTGGCCGACGAGATCGCCGCCAAGATCCACAAGCAGGAAGAATTCCTCAAGACCCACGCCGAGGAGAAGGCGCGGGAAATCCTGGCCACCGCCATCCAGCGCTACGCCGCCGAACACACCGCCGACACCACGGTCAGCACCGTGGACATCCCCTCCGACGATATGAAGGGGCGGATCATCGGCCGCGAAGGCCGCAACATCCGCACTTTCGAGAAGGCCACCGGCGTGGACGTCATCGTCGATGACACGCCCGGCGTGGTCATCGTCAGCGCCTTCGACAACATTCGCCGCGAGACGGCCAAGCTGGCCCTGGCCAAGCTCATCCAGGACGGCCGCATTCACCCCACGCGCATCGAGGAAGTAGTCAAGGAAACCCAGGAGGAGATGGAACGCTACATTCTCGACATCGGCAAGCAGACGAGCGTGGAAGCCGACGTGGGCCCGTTGCACGAGAAGATGCTACAGCTTTTGGGCCGGCTCAAGTTCCGCACCAGTTACAGCCAGAACGTGATGCTACATAGCTTGGAGGTGGCCCACCTGTGCGGCTTGATGGCCGGCGAGTTGGGCTTGAACTGCACGCTGGCCCGGCGCTGCGGCCTGCTGCACGACATCGGCAAGGCCGCCGACCACGAAATGGAAGGCGGCCATCCCAAGATCGGCGCCGAATTGGCCAAACGCTACGGCGAGACCAGCAAGGAAGTCCTGCACGCCATCGCCGGCCATCACGACGACGTGACCATCGACCATCCGTACACGGTGCTGGTGGCCGCCGCCGACGCCATCAGCGCCGCCCGCCCCGGCGCCCGCCGCGAGACCCTCGAGAAGTACGTCAAACGCTTGGAAGAATTGGAGGCCCTGGCCGGCGGCTTCCCTGGCGTGGAACACGCTTACGCCATCCAGGCCGGCCGCGAGTTGCGCGTCATCGCCAACGCCGGCCAGCTCACCGACAGCGAGGCCACCAAGACTTGCCGCGACATCGCCCGCGCCATCGAGCAGCAGCTCAACTATCCCGGCGAAATCAAGGTCACCGTTGTCCGCGAGACGCGGTCGGTGGAGATCGCCCATTAGTGTTTACCCCTTCCCACATCGCCGCAAAAGCCGGAGATGTGGGAAGGTAAACACGGCCTTGAAGTTAGGCGACCGGCAATCCGGGCGCGCGTCGAGGCGTAAGCCCGACGTGTTTGTCCGCAGCCACGGGGTAAGTTATTCTTCTTTGCCGCTCGGCTTTCTCGAACAAGTACTCCTGAAGGATATCTTCCCCATCAAAGTTGATTCCATGCTTCTTACAAAGCTGCTTGGACTCCTGTAGAGTTTTTATGGCTTTGTCCAAATTGCCGTTATCGTGATACAGCACCGCCAATAGGTCAAGCCGGTCGCTCAGGTCGGCGTGGTTATATTGACCAAAGGCAAAGTCAGCGCCAGAAGTGTTCTGGGTAATTTCGTGTAGCCGGCGAATCAGGCGAATCTCCTTCTCGCGATGCGCGATCGCCTTCGCCAGGTCCCCTTTCGCCTCGTGGATCAGCGACCGACATTCCTCGGCGAAAATGGATTGGGTCTCCGGGCCAGAATTTGCCAGAAGTCGCTCCAGCCGGTCGGCAAACGGCAGCGCGCGACGGAACAGCTGGCGCTGGTAGAGCCAGTAAACCAACTTGTCGTAGAGGTATCCCATCTCCTCCGACGTATCGGCAAATTTACGCTTGCCGGCGGGTGGTTCAGGATTCATTTTTCGGCCTCGGCAATTTCGGCTTACCCTTCGATCCGAGCAATTTCTTCGCTTCCGCGGTGAGCCGGTCATATTCCTGCCATTGTTTTCGGGCTTCTTCCTCTCGTTCCTTGCGTCTTTTCGCCGCGTACTTACCAAAGCGCTTCTTCTTCGAGGGGCCGCTCTTGGTATCGTGACCCCGGCCAGGGGTGTGTTTGACGCCGCCCTTTGGTCCCCGCTTTTTCTCACTCTCCTTTGCGTCGGCCACGGCGCAGCCCCCCACGACAAATACCCTGGCTGCTTTTTTTATTGTAAGCGACCCGAAGCAGAGCCGTAATACCAACTCTGCTCTTTACCGCGGCCGCTTCAATCGCTCGCGCACCAGCTCCGGCAAGAACTTCACCGGCAGCGTGCCGTGGGCCAGGACCGCCTCGTGATAGCGGCCCAGGTGGAAGTCCTCGCCCAGTTCGGTCTGGATGCGCCGCCGCAGCCGCACGAAGGCCATCCGGCCCACAAAGTACGTGGACAGCTGGCAGGAAGATTGCTTGGCTCGGATGATCTTCAAGATCGCTTCCGCTTCCGACTGGAAGGCCCGCAGCATCAAAAAGAGCAGGGCTTCCTGGTCGGTCATGCCTAGGCAGTGCATCTTGTGGTCGAGGATGGCATTGGCCACCGTGCGCAGGTACCACTTGAGCTGCATCAGCCGCAGCTTCAAATCGCCCTGGCCGTAGCCCTGATCGAGCATCATCTGCTCGGTGTAGACGGCCCAGCCCTCGGCGAACACGCCGGAAAACAGTACCCGGCGAATCAGCGACGGATGGCGGTTGGAATACTCGAGCTGCACGTAATGGCCGGGATAGGCCTCGTGAATGGTGAGGATGTGCAGCATGTGGCGATTGTATTCTTGCAGGTAGGTCTTGACGCGCTGCGGATTCCACTCGCGCGGCGGCGGGCTAATGGCGTAATAGCTCGACGCTTTCACGTCGAGCGGCGGCGCCTGGTTGAGATAGGCGATCGCATTGCCGCGCTGAAACTCGGGCATCTCGATGATCCGGCAACGATCGGGGTCGGGCAGGCGTAGGATATCGTTCTTGTGGATGAATTTCTTGATCTGCTCGGCGGTGGCCGCGGCGTCCTTGACGAGATCCTCGACCTTGCCGTGCTCTTCGCTGACCTTGTCGAGCACCTGGCGAATGAGAGCGCGTTTGCCGTCAGCATCGTCCGACGGCATGGCCTTGCCGGGGAACAGGCTGCTCCAAAGCTGGCGGGCAACCACGTACATCTCCGCCAGGACGTGGTCCATCTCGGCCTCGGCCTCGCGCAGCACGTCGGCGGCGGACAGGCCGGTATCCAGCTCCAGCTCCAGTTTCTTGGCGAACTTATCCTTGCCCAGGCGCCAGTCGCCGCTGGCCCGCGGCAGCAATTCTCTTTCCAGCCACTGTTGATACTCCTTCAGGACCGGCACGACTTTCTTGGCCCCCTCGCGCAAAGCGCTGAGCTGGGGCGTTTCGCCGGCCAGCTCGAAGATGCCGTTGTCGAAAAAAGCGATGGCGCCGCGGTTTTGCTTGACGGCGGTATCGACGACGACCTTGGGCGGGTTTTTCAGGCTCTCCTTGGCGGCCGCGACGATGCGGGGAATGTGGGCCATGCGGGCGGCGCAGTTGCGAACGTTGTCCGCTTTCGACAAGGTGGACTGCGTCAACACCAGGTACAGGCTTTCGGTGAGGTACTCGTTGTAGATGCGCGGGTCGTCGGCGAACGGGCGGGTGTTTTCCGCCAGCCACAGGGAGCGTTGGAGATGATGCCGCCAGATTTCGAAATCGACCTGCCCGCCGCGAGTGAGTTTCTTGTAATCGATGCGCCGGGGCAGCTCGGCCAGGACCTTGCGGGCGCGCTCGGTCCAGGCGGCGCGGGCCTTGGGCGAAACGTCGTCAAGAAGGTGATCGAAACGATGGTCCCCGAGGCGTGTCGCTTCGAGGGGCCGCTGCTTGAATTCCGCGACGAGATATTCCTTGAAGAAAGCGGAGAGCTTGTCGTCTTCGGGGGAGACCTTGGGCCCCCCTTGAGCCATAGGGTGAAAGAGAATGAAAAAAAGGGGTAAGAAGTGGCGCGGCATGGTAAACCTCCACGGTGAAGTTCCCGGCATTACCCCGCCCTTTGAAGTTTGGCCGCGATCGTCGTGGGATCGGCGATGCCGATGTTCTCAATTCCGTTTCCCTGGCCTTGAACTGAAAATAGATCAAGCAAAGCCCAGGGACGGCCGTCCCTGGGCTTTGGCGGCGGTGGCGTTCCTATTTCCTTTTTGAATTTCTTTCCCTTGCTCAGCGCGGCTTGCGCCGCTCCTGGCCGCCGGCCACGGCCGCGGTCTTGCTTTCCTGGCCGGTCGGGCAGTGGCTGCACAACGGGCAGGCGACGCAGTGCGGATCATCGTCCCAGCAGAAATCCTCGGCCAGGGCGCTGATCAGGTCGCCGAAAAGCGAGCCGCGGGCCTTGGGGATGAAGTGCTCGAGGCTGGCCCGCAAGGCTTCCAGATCGTCGGCGTCATTTTCCAGGATGCCCAGACGGCGCAGGACGCGCAGGGTGGGGCCGTCGAGGGGAAGGGCATGTCCGGCCAGGCTCTGCTGCACCACCCAGGCGACGGCGTAATCGTTGGCCGCTTGGTAGCGAGCCAGCTGCTTGGCCGCCTGCTTCAGTCCCCGTTTCTGCAACGGCTCGAGGTCGAAGGAGAAGGTGGTTTCAAAGACTTCTTGGAGGAAGTCGATGATCCGCTGGGCCCGGCCCTCGGCGTCGGGCAGGCCGTCCATGGCGTCGGCGATCTCGCGGACCGAGCTGACGCGAATCTCGTTCCAGTCGAAAAACTGCTCTTGGAGATTGCGGTACGTCCGGTCGGCCAGCTCGCGGGTCGTGCCCTCGCGGCAGACGGCGTACAGGAATTGCTCCAGCACCGGCCGGGCCTGATGGTCCGGCGGCATCTTGCCCTTGGTCAACACCGAAAAGACCTGGGCGACCTGTTTTTGTTTGGTGATTGTGGTTGGCATGACGTTCCTTACAAAAGACACCTTATTGCCGAGGGAAGAAGTCGTGGTCGGTGGTTGCCGTCCCGGCTGCAGCCGGCTGAAGCTGGGACTCCAACCTCCAGTCACTTCTCTTAGTCACTCGCTCCATGATCCTCGTGCTCTTCCGCCGTTCCGTCGGCAGCAGCGGCCGCGTCCCCTGGGCGGGACTGGGCCAAGGCTTCGTTGATTAGGCGGGAAATTTCAATGCTCTTTTTCACTCCTTCGTCCAGGATGAACTTGATGACCGGGGTGAAGCGCGTCTTGAGGCGGGAGGCCAGCTTGGCTTGCACAAACCCGGCGGCATGCTTGAGCCCGTACAGGCACAATTTCTGTTCCTGGGCGCTGCCCATGAGAGAGACGAAGACCTTGGCATGTTGCAGGTCGGCGGACACCTCGGCGCGGGTGACCGTCACGCCTTTGACGCGCGGGTCTCTCAATTCAAAGAGGATGGTCTCGCTGGCGACCTCGCGGACCACCTCCGCCACACGGGCGACGCGATGCGTTTTCATTGTTGGGCCAAGCCCGCGGGCGAGTCTTCGAGCCCGCGGGGTAATAGCCGGCTATGATCCCGCAGGGTTGAAGACTCCCCTACGGCTCTGTTATTCGAGGACATCGGCAGACAACAACTGGTTCAAAGTCCAGGGGCACTCCGCGGGAAAGGTCTTTTCTCCTATCCCCGTTTCCGCCCAAGCCCGCAGCAAGGCTTTCCGGTAGGCGTCGGCCATCACCGCCTCGGCGTGATTGCGGAGAACGCTCGATTGAACCTGGTCCTCCAATTCGTCTTGTTGCTCGAGAATGGTTGCGCGCCAACTCCCCGCACGTTTTTCCGGCTGGTGCATCCATTTCAACAAATGGGCCAACAGCACCCTCAAGCGGCTCTTGACCTCGCGCCGGTCGCGAATAGCCATGTCGGATAAATACTCCCTGAGATTGGCGTAATCCAACTCCTCCTGTCGCCCTTGACGAATTAATTCGGCCATGGCCTCCAGCCAAGCCGTCTCGTCGGCTTCATAGAGCAAGGCCAGGTTTTCAGCGGTTTGGACTACCATGATATCAAGCCAACCAATTCTCTCGATATTCCCAGGGGATCAATTCTTCAATAGGTCGCGGGCTAACAATTCATCCAGTGTCCAGGGACATTCCTGGGGAAACGCCGCTTCCGGAAGTCCAGTTTCGGCGGCGGCCAGTTCCACACTCTCGGCATAAGTTTCTTGCAATACGGTTTCTGCATGCTTGCGCAAGACTCCTTTTTTTACATCCTTTGCCAATTCCTGTCGCTGGGCGACGATGCTGCCGCGCCAGCTTTGGGTTCGATTTTCAGGTTGATTGAACCACTTTAATAGATGGGTTATTAATACCTTCAATCGACTTGAGACTTCTTTCCGGTCGCGGAGGGCCATGTCCGATAGATACTCCCCAAGGTTTGGGTAATCCAACTCCTCATACCGCCCTTGGTAAACTAACTCGGCCATGGCCTCCAACCAGGCCGTTTCGTCGGCTTCGTACAACGTCGTTAGATTCTCAAGCGCTTGGGTGACCATTGGCCTTTACACCTCCATCTCATGGTCCAGCAGTTCCGCCACCGGATGCACCCGCAAAGTTTGCAATATTTGCCCCAAAGTCACCTTCACGTAGTGGGTTTCATTGCCGACCATGGCGATGCCCAAAACCGCCAGCTGGCGATTGTCTTGTTCCTCGACCTCCGCGACCGACACATTGAAGTTGTTCCGCAGCCTGTCGGTGATGCTTTTCACCACCTGCCGCTTGTCCTTGAGGCTGCGCGACTCTCGAAGCAACAGGCGGATGCGTAGGGTTCCCACAATCATAGGATTTCAGATTGCAGATTTCAGATTGCAGATTGAAACCAAAATCTTACCGTAAATCACAAATCTGCAATCTGAAATCTAAAATCACAACGTGCGCTGCACCTGCTCGACCTTGTAAGCCTCGATGACGTCGCCGACCTTGACGTCGTCGTAGCCGGCGATCTTCAGGCCGCATTCGAAGCCTTCACGCACCTCGCCGGCGTCCTCCTTGAAGCGTTTGAGCGATTCGAGGCCGGCGGTCCGGTCGGCGGGCGGGTAGATGACCACGCCCTCGCGAATCAGGCGGATCTTGGCGTTGCGACGGATATTGCCCTGGGTGACGTAACAGCCGGCGATGGTGCCGACGCGGCTGATCTTGTAGGTCTGACGGACCACCGCCCGGCCCAGGTTCACCACCTCTTCTCGGGGCTTGAGCTTGCCTTCGAGGGCGGCGCGGATGTCGTTGGTTAAGTTGTAAATGATGTCATATTCCCGGATTTGAACCCCTTTGTCCTCGGCCAGGGCGCGGGCGCGGTCGTCGGGGACGGCGTTGAAGCCGACGATCAAGGTGTCCTCGGGCGAGGTCAGGGCCAGCCAAACGTCGTTTTCGGTGATGGCGCCGATGGCCGCCTCGAGCAGGCGGACGCGGACTTCCTCGTGGTGCAGCTTTTCCAGTTCTTTCTTGATGGCCTCGATGGAGCCGCGGAAGTCGGCCTTGAGGATGATCTTCAGCTCGGCGATCTTGGCTTCAGTCAGTTTTTCCAGGGTCAACGGCGGACGCTTGACCAGGGACACTTCCTGTAGCTTGACCTTGTGCTTGTCGGCGATGGCGCGGGCGGTGGCCAGGTCGGGAACGACGTAGAAAGGATCGTCGGCGTTGGGGACTTCATCCAGTCCGGTGATGCGCACCGGAACGCCGGGGCCGGCTTGCTGGATGGGGTGCCCCAGGTCGTCGTACATTTGCCGGACGCGGCCGTAGCTGACGCCGCACAGGACGACGTCGCCGCGGCGCAAGGTGCCGTTCTGCACGAGGAAGGTGGCTCGTACGCCTTCGCCCTCGGACAGCATGGCCTCCAGGCAAGTGCCGCGGGCCGGACGGGTCGGGTTGGCCTTGAGCTCCTTCAGTTCCGCCACGACCGAGAGCTGGTCAAGCAGTTCGTCGATGCCCTTGCCGGTGGCGGCGCTGGTTTCGACGAAAGGGGTGTCGCCGCCCATGTTGTCGGGCAGGACGCTCAGGCCGTAGAGTTGCTGGCGGGTTTTGTTGAGGTTGGCGCTGGGCAGGTCGATCTTGTTGATGGCGACGACGAGGGAGACGCCGGCTGCCTTGGCGTGGTTGATGGCTTCCTCGGTCTGGGGCATGACGCCGTCGTCGGCGGCGACAACGATGACGGCGACGTCGGTGACCTGGGCGCCGCGGGCGCGCATCTTGGTGAAGGCCTCGTGGCCGGGGGTGTCGAGGAAGGTGATGGGCCGGCCGCCGTGCACGACGCGCCAGGCGCGGATGACCTGGGTGATGCCGCCCGTCTCGGTGGCCACCACGTTGCTCTGGCGAATCCGGTCCAACAGCGAGGTCTTGCCGTGATCGACGTGGCCCATGACGGTGACCACGGGGGCGCGCAACACCAAGTCCTCAGGCGGATCGGGCCGGTTGAACTCGGCCAGCAGCTTGTCCTCCGCGTCCGGGGGCCGCTTGATTTCCAGTTCGCAGCCGGCTTCCAGGGCGATGACCTCGGCCATTTCCGGTCCCAGAGTCGAGTTATTGTTCAACAGCGGGGCGCCGTGATCGCGCAACTTGAACAGGACTTGCACCGACGGAATGCCCAGGGCGGCCGACAGGGCGCGCACGGTAATCGGCACTTCCACCGGGACCTTGCCCTTGCGCGGCTGGGTGATTTGCTTTTGTTTCTGCTTGATGCGGACCAGGCGTTTGCTCGGTTTATGCGGCTCCTCCTCGAGGACGACGGCCTTGCCGGCGTGCACCTCGACGTCGGCCTCGCGGCTTTTGCGCTGGCGGGCGCGCTCGTTGCGGGCCGCCTGGCGCTTGTCGCGGCCGGGCACTTCCTTGGTCTTTTTTTTGCGGCCTTCCTCATCCTCCTCCTCTTCCACGGCCACGTCGCGGGGCACAGCCGGCTTGAGGAGGTCTTCCGGCTTGATCGGCTTGACCTGCTTGAGCTGGGCTTCCGTGAGGCGGGCGATGGGTTGTTGAATCCGCTCTTCTTTCTTTTTGCCGGGGGTCAGCGGTTTCTGCTTGAGGGGCGGCGGCGGGGCCATGTGGGCTTGCGGCCGCAGGATGCGCGGTTGCCGCTGGCTGGGCTTGGGGGCGTTGCCCAGGTCGCGCATTTTGCCGCCGCCCGGCCCTTCGGGAAGGCCGGGTTTAGGTTCTGCTTTGCCGGGTTCCGGAGGTTTAGCCGCCGGGGGCGAAGGCGTCGCGGGCTTGGCGGGTTCGGGAGTTTTGGCGGCCGGAGCAAGGGGCGCCGCGGGTGGCCCCGGCGCGGTCGGCGGGGCCATGGGTTCGGCCGGGGCCGCGGGCGGCGGACTGGCCGCGGCCGGGATTTCCGCAGCTGCCGGCGGCGCCGGACGGGGAATTTCCGTTTCCCGTTTGGCACGAGTATCCAGAATCCGGATCGGCTTGTTCACGTCGGGCAGGACCGGGGTCGCGGCCGACTTGGCGGGCAGCGGGGCCGGTTTGTGCGCACCCTTCTTTACCAGCTGGACGATCATGTCCTTGTGTTCAGGATCAATGCTCGATAACTGGTTTTTCACATCCAGGCCGGCCTTCTTGCAAAGTTCAAGAAGTTCTTTGGTCTCGATGTTCAACTCGCGCGCGAGAACATAGACCCGGATTTTGTCTTTTTGCAAATGCAGCTCCTCTACGGCCATCACCAGAGTCCCTTGATAAACGGGTTTTTCCTTTCTCTATTCTAACGGACAGTGGGAACAGTTGCCAGTTGCTAGTTGGTTCAGCAGTCAGCTTTCAGCAGTCAGCATTCAGAGGTCGGAATCAGACGGCTGATTAGCTGACAGCTGACTGCTGAAAGCTGACTAACAACTAACTCCCCTCGGCCGGTTTCTGTTCG
>CAZFGM010000145.1:0-12861 GCA_964518515.1 uncultured Alcaligenaceae bacterium
TGGGACGGTGTATGAGGTTTAATTAAGAAGATGGAAACTTTCCCTGACAGTCCTCAGTCTGACGGCGAGGAAATGCGTCCCGAGTACGATTTCCGCGCGATGCGCGGGGTCGTGCGCGGCAAGTACGCGGCCCAATATCGGCAGCGCTTGCGTCTGATTCGGCTGGCGGAGGACGTAGCCGCAGCGTTCCCGGACGAAGCGGCGGTGAATGCGGCGTTGCGCGACTACCTGGCTGGTCGCCAAACGGAGCGAACCCCAGGCTGAGCAATACTGCCGGGCGGCTGTTGCAGGATCGAACAACCGCGTGATGTCAATGTCCGTTGTGGAGAAAAAAAAGATTAAATATGAACGAATGTTCCGCGCGGAACATTCGTTCTGCCGTTACCAAACGGTGGTATCGGGCGCCTCCACCAAGAAGTTGCCTCCCAATCGCCGGGGACCTCAACCCCCGCCACTTGACAACCGACCACGGACCACGGACAACGGACTATGTGAAAATCGACCTGCACACCCACATCCTGCCCCCCTCCTGGCCTGACCTGCAAAAGCGCTACGGTTACGGCGGCTTCGTCCAGCTGGAACATCACGGTCCCGGGTGCGCTCGCCTGCTCATCGACGGCAAACTATTTCGCGACATCGCGGACAACTGCTGGGACCCCGAGCGCCGGCTGGCCGATTGCCGGGAAACCGGCGTCGATGTCCAGGTGCTCAGCACCGTGCCGGTGATGTTCAGCTACTGGGCCCGCCCGGAACACACGCATGACCTGGCCCGCCTCTTGAATGATCATCTTGCCGAGGTCGTCGCCCGCTATCCGCGGCGGTTCGTCGCCCTGGGCACGCTGCCCATGCAAGCCCCGGACCTGGCCATTCTGGAATTAAACCGCTGCGTCAAGAAGCTCGGCTTTCCCGGCGTGCAGATCGGCAGCCATGTCAACGGCTGGAACTTGAACCATCCCAATCTCTTGCCGATTTTCCAGCGGGCCGAACAACTCGGGGCGGCCGTCTTTGTCCATCCCTGGGACATGGCCGGCAAGGACCGCATGCAAGAGTACTGGTTGAACTGGCTGGTCGGCATGCCGGCCGAGACGTGCCTGGCCATCTGTTCGTTGATCTTCGGCGGCGTCCTGGAACGGCTGCCCAAGTTGCGCGTCTGCTTCGCCCACGGCGGCGGCAGCTTTCCCGGCACCCTGGGACGCATCGAGCAGGGCTTCAAGATGCGCCCCGATCTGGTCGCCGTCGATAATGCGAAAAACCCGCGTGAATACCTCAAACGCATCTTCGTCGATTCGCTGGTCCACGACGCCGACGCCCTGCGCCTGCTTCTCAAGCAGTTCGGGCCGGAACGCATTGCCCTGGGCACGGATTATCCCTTTCCGCTTGGGGAGAACGCACCGGGGAAATTGATTAAATCCATGAAAGACGTCTCGCCCACCGCCCGGGAACGCATGTTGGCGGGGACGGCCCTGGAGTTTCTGGGATTGCCGAAAAAGCTGTTTCGCTTTCCAATCCGATAGTAGGTTAGGCTTCCAGCCTGACGGAGGCCGAAGTCAGGCTGGAAGCCTAACCTACGAGAACCGGCCCAACCTCTCACGCGGGCGGAGTGGGTCAGGTTACCGCCAATGAATGCCATGCTCACTTACCAACCCAACGAGGATTTCGCCCGCCACCTGGACGCCGTCGATCCCTTGCGCCAGTGCCGGGACTTGTTTTTGCTTCCTCCGGGCAAGGACGGCAAACCGCTGATTTATTTCTGCGGCCATTCCCTCGGCCTGGAGCCGCGCGGCGTGCGGCCCATCGTCGAGCAGGAACTGGACGACTGGGCCCGGCTCGGCGTGGAAGGCCATCTTCGCGGGCCCTCGCCCTGGTATAGCTATCACGAACAATTCCGCGAATCCGGCGCCCGCCTCGTCGGCGCCCATCCCGGTGAAGTTGTGATGATGAACAGCCTCACCGTCAATCTGCACCTGATGATGGCGACGTTTTATCGGCCCACGCCGGACCGCTGTAAAATCCTGATGGATGGTCCGCCTTTCCCTTCCGATCTTTACGCGCTCGAGTCGCAGATTCGCCATCACGGCTTCGATCCGGCCCAGGCTCTGATCATTGCCCGACCCCGGCCGGGGGAAAACCTGATCCCTATGGAGGATGTCGAGCAAATCTTCGACCACCAGGGACCGGAAATTGCCCTGGTTCTTTGGAACCCGGTCAATTTTTTCACCGGGCAATTCTTCGACGTGAAATCCTTGACTGCTCTGGCCCGGCGGCATGGCTGCGTGGTGGGTCTGGACCTGGCCCACGCCGCCGGCAACGTGATCCTGCACTTGCACGACTGGCAGGTCGATTTCGCCGTCTGGTGCAGCTACAAGTATCTCAACAGCGGGCCGGGCGCCGTGGCGGGTTGCTTCGTCCATGACAAAAACGGACAGAATGTGGCCTTGCCGCGATTCGCCGGCTGGTGGGGCACCGATCCAGACACGCGCTTTCACATGGAAGACGGCGCTTTCCATCCGCAACGGGGCGCCGCCGGCTGGCAAGTCAGCAATCCGCCGATCTTTTCCCTGGCCCCCTTGCGCGCCTCGTTGGCCATCTTCGACGAAATCGGCATGCCGGCGTTGCGGGCCAAATCGGAGCTGCTTACGGCCTATTTGCAATATCTTCTGGATTTGCAGGGACGCTTCGATATCCTCACGCCCCGGGTAGCCGAGCAACGCGGCTGTCAGCTATCCCTGCGGGTGGGCGAGCAGCCGCAAAAATTGCTTGGCGCCTTGCACGAGGCGGGCGTGGTCTGCGATTTCCGCGCGCCTGATGTTCTTCGCGTCGCCCCGGTGCCGCTGTACAACACCTTCCACGAAGTTTGGACCTTCGCCAGGATTCTTCCGGAATGCACATGAAACACTTGGAAACACTGGCTGATCTTCACAGGGACCTCGGTTTCAAAAGTCTTAACCGGCTTTGGGCCAAACTGGAAATCCTGATCGGATTGCTGGCGGTGGGCTCCTGGTGATATTTTGGTCGTCAAAACCCACGGAATTTGATTTTCTTCTCGCAGCCGCCGGTTTAGCCCTTTTTGTTTTGGGAGGTTATTTGGCTCTTGCAGGTAATCGCAGCCATTTGTATCAGTCTTTGAACGACCTGACGGCTTATTTGATGTTGGAAATTCCAAGGCGAATCAAAGCCGAAAACCGCTAACGGCCCTTGGCTTCTTGGTTTCCGGTTACGTCTATTTCTCAAATATACCCGTGAGTGATATAATAGTCTTCAATGGCAATTAACCTTAAATAATAAATAATGAATGATAGGAGCCTTCATGGCCGTGGCAGTACAAGTAAAGACAAAAGTTTTACCCGGTCATCGCATTGAAATACAAACCTCTGAATTGCCGGTAGGCTCCCTGGTCACGGTTTTTGTGGTGCTGGAGGAAGAAGCCTTGACTAAAAAGCCGGTGTTCGAAAGACTTCGGGAACATCCGGGCCAGAAACTTTTCCAATCGGCGGATGAAGTGGATGCCTATCTCAAAACGGAGCGCGCGTCGTGGGACAATTAACTCTTCCTTCTTCCGGACTCGTCAATTGTGCCGGCCCCCGACCATCCCCGTTTCACCATCGTCGGCGCCGGTCTGGGCGGCGCCCTGATGGCCTGCTATCTCGGCAAGGCCGGCCAGCGCGTGGATGTTTACGAAAAACGCCCGGACCCGCGCACGCACGGCGCCGAGCGCGGCCGGTCCATCAACCTGGCCCTGTCGGTCCGCGGCATCGCCGCCTTGCGCGAGGTCGGCCTGGCCGACCAGGTCTTGCAAGCGGCCATTCCCCTGCGCGGACGCATGATCCACTCCCCCACCCGCCAGCTTGCCTTCCAGCCCTATGGCAAGGACGACAGCGAGTGCATCAACTCCGTCTCCCGCGCCGGCCTCAACCTGACCCTCCTCGAGGCGGCCGCCCGCCATGAATCGGTCCGCCTCTTTTTCAACCAGAAATGCACCGGTATCGACCTCGATTCCGCCACCGTGGAACTGACCGATTCTTCCCACACAATCACGCACGTTCCCTGCGATATCGTCATCGCCGCCGATGGCGCGTATTCCGCCGTCCGCGCCCAGATGCAAAAACGCGAGCGCTTCAACTATCAGCAGGACTATCTTTCCCACGGCTACAAGGAGCTGACCATCCCGCCCGGCCCGGGCGGCACATTCCGGTTGGAGAAAAACGCCCTGCACATCTGGCCGCGGCAGGCTTTCATGATGATCGCTCTGCCGAACCTGGACGGTTCCTTCACCTGCACCCTGTTCTGGGCCTACGAGGGGCCGAACAGTTTCGCGGCGATCGAGAATGAAGCCGATTTGCGGCGTTTCTTCGCCGCGCAATTTCCGGATGCCGTGCCGCTGTTGCCGAACCTGGCGGAGGAATACTTCGGCAACCCGACAGGCCCGCTGGTCACGATCCGCTGCAGCCCGTGGCACGTGGGCGGCCGGGTGGTCCTGCTCGGCGACGCCGCTCACGCCGTGGTGCCGTTTCTCGGCCAGGGCATGAACGCGGCCTTCGAGGATTGCACGGTCCTGTCGCGCTGCCTGGCGGCGCACGCCCCGGACTGCCAGGCCGCCTTCGCCGGCTTCGAGCGCGAACGCAAGGAACATGTCGATACCCTGGCCGACCTGTGCATCGACAATTTTCTGGAGATGCGCGACCGGGTCAGCTCGCGCTGGTTTCGCCTGCGCAAGAAATGGCAAAACCTGCTGCACAAGCTGTTTCCGCGCTGGTATCTGCCGTTGTACACGCTGGTCAGTTTCACGACGACGCCGTACGCCGCGGCCCGCACCCGCGGCCAGATTCAAGACTGGATCGTGCGCGGAATCGCTTTGGGGCTTGTCCTGGGACTGGCGTTTCTGGGGTTTTGGCTTTGGGGCATGGGGCGATAAAATCACATTGGCCGTTGAGATTTCATTACTTCCCCGGATACTGCGTACGCTAAACGTAAACGGGATGAAGGATTCTCCTTCGGGGATTTCCCCATGAATCTTACCTACGCCTCCTATCTGCATCTCGACCAGCTGTTGAATATTCAGCGGCCCCGGTCGCAGCCGCCGGAACACGACGAGATGCTGTTCATCATCGTGCACCAGTGTTACGAGCTCTGGTTCAAGCTGCTGCTGCACGAGTTCGACAAAATAAAGGAGGATTTCGTCCGCAACGATCTGTACGGGGCCATCGCCACCTTCAAGCGCACGCGCACCATCATGAAAACCATGGTCGAGCAGGTGGACGTGGTCGAGACGCTGACGCCGCTATCGTTCAACAGCTTTCGCGACCGGCTGGAGAATGCCTCCGGATTTCAATCGGTACAGTTCCGCGAGTTGGAATACCAACTCGGCTACAAGCGCGCGGCCATGTTGAAATATCACGAGGGAATGCCGGATTTCGATCGGCTGGTCGGGCGCCTAAACGAGCCTTCGGTAGTCGATGCCTTTTATACTTTCCTCGAACAGCGCGGCGTGACCATCCCGGCCGAATTACGGCAGCGCGACCTTACCTTGCAGGCCATTCCTAATGAACCGGTGGAGGATGGTATTCTCCGACTGTACAAGACTCGTCCGGAATTGCAGATTCTTTTTGAACTGATGGCCGATTTCGATGAAGGCTTTCAGGAATGGCGCTACCGGCACATCAAGCTGGTCGAGCGAACCATCGGCAGCAAGCGCGGCACCGGCGGCTCGCTGGGCGTGGAGTTCTTGAAGCAATCGCTGTTTCATCCGATCTTTGCCGACCTGTGGGCCATCCGGCACAAATTGTAATTTTTGGAGTGGGGCACGTGGTTTCATTGGTTTTTGAACTCCGCCGAAGAAACCTTGACGGGGGGGCTACAGTTGGCCAGGACTTGGGTGACGCTCTCCTGGCTGAAATTCTTCATGTCCGGAACCTTGAAGCGTGCTTTTTTTTCTTCGAAGGAAACGTTGACGCTGGCCTTGTCTACCCACGGTAGACTTTGCAATGCCGCACGGGCATTGCGGACTCAGGAACTACGTCAGGCCAGGCCGACATTCAAGGTCACGTCCGCGGCCCCACTGGTAGGAATTTGCCATTTCGTTTCCGGCCCCTTATCCGGAGAGCGATTGCATCCCACCAGGGCCCCGCTGAGCAGAATTAGAAGGGAAATATCACGGGCCATTCGCATAAAAACTCCTTCTTCGCGTTTGCCGCTCCTCGACGAGGGCAAACACCAGGGTCGTTTTCGATACCCAGACTGAAAAATATTATAGCAAGCCGGCGGATTTCGATATTTGAATTTCGCATTTGTTTCGGATTTCGATATTCGAATTTCGAATTTGTTAACACCACCGGCTTTTATCCACGACGTTCATGAGGGGCTGGCCGGCCACGAAACGGATCAGATTTTCCAGAAGGATGGCCAGGTGGCGCTGCGGCACGCGCGGTGAGGCGGCGGCGCAATGCGGCGTGATGATGACGTTGTCCATCCGCCACAGTGGGTGCTCGGCGGGCAACGGCTCGATCTCGAAGACGTCCAGGCCGGCGCCGGCGATTTCGCCCGCTTCGAGGGCGGCGGTCAGGTCGGCCAGATCGACGATGACGCCGCGGCCGACGTTGATGAGAAAGGCGGTGCGCTTCATCTGCCGTAGCCGCCGGCGATTGATGAGCTTGACGGTTTCCGGCGTATGCGGCGCGGCCACGACCACGAAATCGCTCTGGCCGAGAAGCTCGTCGAGGCGGTCAAGGCGCCACAGAAAGACGCCGGCCGGGGCGTCGCCGGCCACGGGATCGACGGCCAGGACGCGCATGCCGAAGGCCAGGCCGCGGCGGGCGGTTTCCCTGCCGATGCCCCCCAGGCCGATCACGCCGAGCGTGCAGTCCGCCAGGGTAATGGCGGCGCGGTCGGAGGGGTGGACTTCGCCGGGCCCGCCGTACCCGGGCAATTCGTGGGCCGGCCGGCCGCGCATGTGCCACAGGCCCTGCACCTGCTGGCGGATGTAGATGTGGAAATTCTTGGCGAAACAAAGAATGAAACCGAAGACGTGGTCGGCGATGACGTCGCTGAAGATGCCGCGCATGTTGGTGACGACGACCCCGGAAGCCGCCAGCTCGGGATAGAGATATTTCTCCATGCTGGCGGTGGGAGCCTGGGCCCAGCGCAGCTTTTTCGCCGCGCGCAGCATGGCCGGGGTCAGGTAGCCGAACAGGGCGTCCGCGTCGCCAATGGCGGCGACGGCCTGTGCTTCGTCGTCGGCCTGGACCACGTCCATCGGCGCGGCGGCCTCACGGATCTTGGCCAGACGTTCGGGGGAAACCGCGGGATACAGTAGCAGTTTCATGTCCGTACAATTATAGGGATAGGAATAGAGGTTGACTTCGTTACCATCCACCCTCGGGAACTTGCCAACCGTGTCGTGTACCCTGCCGGGCAATAGTCCAAGGATTGGGGAAGAAGCCCGAATAACCTTATGATAGAATGGGTTCATTCCCGGAGAAGTTAGGTGTTCGAGGCAACCCTGCAAGCCGTGATTGCCGAGGTCGATGCCGAGTGCCGGCGGCGCAGCATTCCCATGCTCGGTTCGCATAGAGCGGCCCGGTTGTGCGAGCTGATCCGGCAGGCGCGCCCGAACCTGGTCGTGGAAGTGGGCACGGCTATCGGCTATTCGGGTCTGTGGATCGCGGGGACTTTACGCGACCTGGGCCAGGGTCAACTCCTGACCTATGAGCTGGAAGACAGCCGGGCGGCGGAGGCGATGCGGTATTTTCAGCAGGCCGATCTGGCTTCCTGGATTATTCCTATTGTTGGGGACGCTCGCCAGCGTCTCGCGGAAGTGACCAAAACCATCGATTTGCTCTTCCTCGACGGCGGCTTCGCCAATTATTATCCGTGTTTGCAAGCGTGCCGGAAGCAGCTGCGGGAGGGCGCCCTCTTGGTGGCCGACAACGCCGGCATCGGCGCCGACGACATGCGCGATTATCTCGACTACGTTCGCGGGCATTATCAAAGCCGCACCGAATGGTTCGACACCGATTTGTCTTGGAACCCACGCGACGCCATGGAAATAACAGTTGTTCGCAGCTGCTAGCGGCCAGTTGCGGAAAAAATTCGAAATCCGAATATCGAAATCCGAAACAAATTCGAATATCGAAATAAGAAATTCGAAACCATGGCCGCATTTTTTGTTTCGGATTGTGGATTTAGAATTTATTTCGGATTTCGAATTTCGGATTTGTTTCGGATTTCGAATTTCGGATTTCGGATTTGTTATGGATACTGCCGGCATCCGCGCCTTGACGAGTCAATTGGCCGACGACCTGGCCTGGCTGGAAGGGCATAGCCGCCGCCAGCCGGACCAGAACCGGCAAGCGGGGAGGCTGCGCCTGGCGGGGGCCCAGGTCCGCAACATTCTGGGACCGTATCTGGAGGACCAGCCGGCCCGGCCACTGCACCTGGCGGTGGTCGGCGGGGCCGGGGCGGGCAAGAGCACCGTGGCCAACATGCTGAGCGGGGCCGTGGTCGCCGAGGCCAACCCGCAAGCGGGTTTCACCCGCCATCCCGTCGCTTACGTCCACACCAATGGTCAGGCGACCTGGCCGGCACATCTTGGTTTTCTCGGTTCCCTCGAGCGTCTGACCCGGCCCAGCCCAGCCAACCTCGATGCCGACGTTTACCAGCTGCGCCGGGTGACCCCCGCGCCCGATGCGGCGTCGTTGCTCGACAATTTCGTCATCTGGGACTGCCCCGACATGACCACCTGGGCGGCCTCGGGCTACGTGTCGCGGCTGATGGAAGTAGCCGCCCTGGCCGACGTAATCGTCTACGTCGCCTCCGACGAGCGCTACAACGACGAAGTGCCGACCCAGTTCTTGCGGCTGCTTCTGGAAGCGGGCAAGGCGGTCATCGTCTGCCTGGTCAAGATGCGCGAGGCCGACGCGCCGAAATTCGTGACGCACTTCCAGAAAGAAGTGCTCGGCCAACTGCAAGGCCACGTGGTGGGGGTGTTGACCATTCCGCAGTTGACGCCGGCCCAGCTGGCCGACCCCGTCAACCAAGCCGTCAAGTTTCGCATCCCGCTTCTCAATCAGGTCAACGTGCTGGGCCAACCCCCGGAAGCGCGCAAACGCTCGGTGCAGCGGGCCATGGATTTTCTCCGCGCCAGCCAGGAGCAGCTTCTGGGCGTGGCCCGCAACGACCTGGCCGCCCTCGACGCCTGGCGCCGCCTGGTGCACGACGGCATGGTCGAGTTCGACACCCGCTATCGCCGGGAGTTTCTCTCGGGCGAGGGCTTTCACCGCTTCGACGAGGCCCTGGTCCGCTTGCTGGATTTGCTGGAATTGCCGGGCCTGGGCAAGGTCCTGAGCGGCGCCCTGTGGGTGGTGCGCACGCCCTATCGCCTTCTCAAAGGGCTGTTTTCCAAGGCCCTGCGCCGGCCGGAAGGCGGCCACCTGCCGGAACGTCCGGTCTTCGAAGGGGCCTTGACCGGCTGGCTCGACCTGTTGCGCAAGGAGTCGGCTCGCCGCTCCAACTCCCATCCCTTGTGGACGCACATCAACAAGGGTTTCGGCACTGATCTGGGCGACCGGGCCCGCGAGCGCTTCGAGCAGGGCTTCCGTTCGTTCCAGCTCAGTGTGGCCGGCGAGGTGGACAAGACGGCGCGGGGCATTTACCAGGATCTGGAAAAGCACCCCGTCGCCCTCAACACGCTGCGCGGCACCAAGTTCGCCCTGGAAATCGCCGCCATCGTCGGCACGGTCGCCAGCTTGGGCATCCTGAGCCCGTTGAACATCGTGCTGGTTCCCCTGGCTGCCTCGATCACCCATCAATTGGTCGAGCTGTTCGGCAAGGCCTACGTCGATGCCCGCCGCGAGGAAGCTCGCAGCCGGCAAATGAACCTGGTGACCCAGTACGTCTCCGGCCCCCTGGCCGAATGGCTGACCCAGTGGCCCTCGACGGGAGGCTCGGCCTACGAGCGCCTGCAATTGGTGTTGCGCCGCCTGCCGCCGGCGGTCGAGCAATTGCACTCGGAGGTGGCGGCGAAGTTGGCGAAGGGATGAACCAACTCCCCGAAGGCCGGCGCGGGGATTGAATCAAGCTGCGGCCGGCGTTGAGCGCCTCCAATCAGCAGCTGATTGTCATGATCACCGACCCGATTTTTTATCGGCTCTTCGAAACCAGTCCGGAAACGTTCTTCCTGGTGCTGGGCCTGTCCAGCGACTCGGCCAGGGACATGGCGGCGCGCTACCAATACGAGGCCATCGAATTCAAGGAAACGTCGCACCGCGTCGATGGCGTATTCCGACCCAAGGAACCCGGCTTACCTTTGTATTTTCTCGAGGTGCAGTTCTATCGCTTGCCCACGGTGTTCGCCGATCTGCTCGTCAAAGCCTACACCTATTTGAAACAACACGATCCGGGCCAAGCATATTGCGGCGTGGTCCTGTTCGGCAGCCGGGCCTTGGAACCCAAGGAGTTGACCCCCTACCAGCCTCTCTTGGATGCGGGGCTCATCCGGCGATACTACCTGGACGAAATGCCCGAGTTGGCGGAAGCGCCCTTGGGCTTGTCGATCCTGTACTTGATTCGGCAAAGCGAGAGCCAGGCCCCGGCGACGGCGCGGGCCCTGGTGGCGCGGACCAAGAGCGAAATCGGGGATGCAGCGTTGCGGGCCGATCTGGTAGAATTAATCGAGACGGTCATCATCTATAAACTGCCCCGGTTGAGCCGGGAGGAGATTCAAGCCATGATACAGGTCAGCAACATCCGCGAAACCCGCGTTTACCAAGAGGCCAAAGAAGAGGGCCTCAAAGAAGGCATCGAAAAAGAGCGGCAGCGGAATATCCAGGAAAAGCTGGGCTCGGTGGCCAAAATGGCGGCCTTGAAGATGTCCGCCAAGGACATCGCCGAAATCTTGGGATTGGACATCGCGTTGGTCCGCCAAGCGATGACCTAGGCGCGCGTCCGGGCAAGGTGGCTGTTGGGGAAGTCGTCGATGGTGCGCGTTTTTCGCCCCGGCGGGATGCGGTCGATCTCCATCTTGATGTCGTTGCGAAGGTGGCGGCGAAATGGGCGAAGGGATACGTTTCCACGAACACGAGCAAGCGATCATCCGCGCGTTCGCTCAACGCCGGCCGCGGCTTGATTCAATCAGCTGATTGTCATGATCACCGACCCGATTTTTTATCGGCTCTTCGAAACCAGTCCGGAAACGTTCTTCCTGGTGCTGGGCCTGTCCAGCGACTCGGCCAGGGACATGGCGGCGCGGGGTGGGGTACATTGATCGGTTGCATTCCGGGCCAACTGGGGTACTACTATGGCGAACAAGGAGAGCAGCGATTGCTTTTGCAGAGGAGGGCACGCTGACCACAAAGCGGAATCCTGCACGGGCATTTAATCATACGCGGTTCGCAATATCCCCTCCAGGTCCTCGATAGTCACCGGCCGGGGATTGACGCGGAGAATGCGTTTGATCTGGAAAGCTTTTTCCGCGAAGGGCCGGAGCTGGTTCTCGCGGACGCCGAGGTCGCGCAAACGGCGCGGGATGCCGATGTCGCCGCGCAGCTTTTCCACGGCAGCCACGGCGCGCTGGGCGGCCTGCTCTTCGGACAGACCCGCCACTTCTTCGCCGAGCAAGCGGGCGATGGCGGCGAATTCCCTGGGCCGGGCGGACAGATTGAAACGCATGACGTAGGGCAACAAGAGGCCATTGCCGGCCCCGTGCGAGCAGTGCGTGGCGCCGCCGACCGGATACTCCAGGGCGTGCACCACGGCCACGCCGACGTTGGAAAAAGCCATGCCGGCCAGCGTGGCCCCCAGGGCCATGCCGTCGCGGGCATCCAGATCGTTGCCGTTGGCCACCGCCCGCCGCAGGTGGGCGCCGATCAGGGCGATGGCCTTTTCCGCCATCACGTCGCCCAGCGGATGCTTGCCCTGGTACACCGAGCGCTCGCCGGCGGGCAGGGGAAAGACGGCATTATCGACGGCGGTGTAGGCTTCGATGGCGTGGGTCAGGGCGTCGATGCCGCTGTCGGCGGTGACCTTGGCCGGGCACGACACGGTCAACAAGGGATCGACCAGGGCGACCTTGGGCCGGAGATGGTTGCTGAGGATGCCGACCTTGATCTGGTTGTCGGTGTCGGTGAGGACACTGGCGGCGGAGACTTCGCTGCCGGTGCCGGCGGTGGTGGGCACGCAAATCAGGGACGCGACGGGTCCGGGAATCTTGTCGTCGCCGACGTAATCGCGCGGCTGGCCGCCGTGAACCAGGATGACGGCAGTGATTTTTGCCAGGTCCATGTTGCTGCCGCCGCCCAGGCCGACGAGCACGTCGGGCTGGAATTTCCGGGCCAGGGCGATGCACTCGAGAGCGGCCCGCATCGACGGTTCCGGCTCGCCGCCGGAAAAGATTTCCACCGCCAAGCCGCCGGCGGCTAACGGCTCGCGGGCGCGATCGGCCAGGCCCGCTTTGGTCAGGATCGGATCGGTGACGATCAAGGCGCGCTTGGCACCGAGCCGGCCCGCTACCTCGCCCAGCTGGCGAATGGCGTTTCGGCCAAAAAGCAACTGACCCGCCGAGTGAAAAGTCCAGGTTTCACGCATACCGCCTCCTTTGTCTGGGTGCAATCCCGTTCTTGCGGACGGTGGGGAGCGTGTTTCCAAGCCGGAAGCGTGAGCGACGGCTGGGCGGCTCCTGTCGCTCACGCTTCCGGCTCGGACAGAATGCCTCCGCGCAGAAACAGGTAGGCACCCCCTTGGTTCGTGGTCCTTGAGGAAATGCAAAATATAACCGACAATGGGAGAAACGAAAACAAAAAACTACGGACCACGGACATGACCATCAAAATCGGCATCGTGACGGTTTCCGATCGCGCCAGCCAGGGGATT
>CAZFGM010000146.1:0-12809 GCA_964518515.1 uncultured Alcaligenaceae bacterium
CGTCGCAGTACTTGGTGATCGGCACGCCGTGGACCAGCTCCATGACGAAGTAGGGACGGCCGGTGAAAAAGGTGTCAGGACCCTTTTGCGGCTCGCCTTCCGGGGCTGCGCTATCATCCTGGGTCTGCCGCAAAAGGGTCCTGACACCTTTTTCACCCGTCGTGCCGCCGTCAAAGACGCGGGCGATGTTGACGTGGTCCATCATGGCCAGGGCCTGCCGCTCGGCCTCGAAGCGGGCGACGACCTGTTTCGTGTCCATCCCAGGCTTGAGGATTTTGAGCGCGACCTTGCGGCGCACCGGCTGCGTCTGCTCGGCCATGAACACGACCCCGAAGCCGCCCTCGCCGATTTGTTCGAGCAGCTTGTATTGGCCGATGACCGTGCCCGGACCTTCGGCAATGGGCAGGTCGCGCGTGGCGTCTTGCTTCTCGGCCCCGCCCAGGAAAGCGCCGGCATCCTGATGAGCCCGCAGCAGCTCCTCGACACGGCTGCGCAAGGCTGCATTGGACCCACATGCTTGTTCGAGAAAGCGCAGCAGCTCGTCGGCCCCTCGGCAGTCCAGAGCTTCGAGAAAGATCGCCTTGGCATCGGCCTTAACGTCACTCATGGTGGTCTCCGATCTTTTTCCTCTACTCAATGCCCCGTTTATGGCGAAACCCGCCAAGAAATGTGTATTTGGTGAGTGGTGAGTGGTGAAGTGCTGCGCAAAAAGGGCGGAACCGATACCACTCACTACTCACCACTCACTACTCACTACTCACCAGGGTCGTCCTGACGTAGACGGGCATAGAGCCAGGCGCGGGCATAGGCCCACTGGCGCTCGGCCGTCCGCGGTGCCAGGCCCAGAGCGGCGGCGGCATCTTTCAGAGTGAGGCCCGCGAAAAAACGCAAGTTCACCAGCCGGGCGGCGCCGGGGTCCTCGACGGCAAGCTGGGTGAGCGCTTCATCGAGTGCGATTAGCTGTTCGTCACTGGTGTCCAGGGCGATTTCGATCCGGTCGAGATCGACGCGGCGGCGCTGGCCGCCTCGTTTGATACGCTTCTTGTCGCGCGCGCGATTGAGGAGAATCCGCCGCATTGCTTCGGCCGCCGCCGCGAAAAAATGTCCGTGGCTGTCCCAGCGCTGGTCACGGCGGGCTGACGCCGCGCCGCTCGCCACCAAGCGGAGATAGGCCTCGTGAACCAGGGCCGTCGCCTGCAGTGTCTGGCCGGGCTTCTCCTGGGCCAGCCTTTGGGCTGCCAGTTGGCGCAGCTCATCGTACACCAGCGGCAAGAGCTCCGCCGCGGCGTGCGGATCGCCTTGCTCAATGGCAGACAGGATGCGGCTAACTTCGCTCATAGATACCACCTTCGCGGGCTATCGCCGAACCCCCAGCAGCAGGCTCGCCACGGCAACAGGCCGAATCGAGTTTGCGGCGGTTGACACGCGTCAACCTTTACTACGGACTGGACGTTCGCCTCCGGTTGCTCTCCAGCCCACCTCTTGGCGACGCAGTTACCGTCGGCTACGAGGGACCAGACATCCCTCGGCGAGGACTTGCACCTCGCGGATACAACGACATGACAAGCGCACTAGGTCAGGCTTTCCAGCCTGACCGAGCTAGCCCAATGTCAATCAACCTGGTCAAACGAGGTCAGCCTGGAAAGGCTGACCTACAAATGCGTTGCAAAGCCCGGAAAAGGTAAGGAAGGACCTCAAAAACCTGCCCAAAGGGCTCGTCAAAAAAGCATCGCCCAAGAATTCCTTTCAGCTTTGAAGCACATCGACGCCAATCTCCGCAAAAATCCAAAAGACTTTGGCGATCCAGTTGTGACCCTATGTCGCGGGAAAATGATCGGTACGGAGCGCATCGTCCCAGTAAGCCAGGAACCAGCAAGGTCTTACAAAGCCACGCCGTACCGATCAAATGCCTCCGCGAAATTGATCGGTACGGGCGGGGTATCGTGGCCCCGCTCAACCCGCCCAATCAGCGCATCTCGCTGCCAGAACATCGGCACGACCGGCTCCCGCTCTCACGACGTCCGCGAGCGCCGGGGAAGCGGAGATTTCTTGAAATTTACCGGAAAAAAGCGCACCCAGCCCGGATAGCGGCGAAACGGCAAGGTTACCGCGCGGGAGAAAGTGAAGCCATACAGCACGGGCGGCTCAAACCACCCGGGCTCGTTGAGATGCAGAAGTTGATCGCGGCGAAAGGCGGCCCGGCTGCGATAGGCGATACAGCCGGTCAACTCGGCGGCGCCGACGATCCCCCCGCTAATCTGGGCCGCTTGCCAGAGTTCCTCGGGCACCTGGTTCCAGGCTTCCGTTCGCGGATCGGGAATTCGGGCGGCGTGAATCAAAATCCGCCCCCGCCGATCGGTCGGCCAGCGGCGGACTTCGATAAATTTACGCCCGGCCACCAGCAAGGTCGCCCACGGTTGCTTGAGGGACAGAGCGTATTCCGGTGGATTCATAGGATCCAGGACCGCGGGAAAGGCGAGCGGCAGCTACCATACCATTAACTGTATTACTGCTTGATCTCAAAGTCTCAAAACTATTTGAGACCGAGGGCTCTTTCCATAAAAAACTGTGGTATTTGGGCTTGTAAACGAACAAACTGGTCAGAATCTCATAATTCCACACCAGGGCTTTAGTTATGGTGCTGTAATTAATGGTGACAACTATCCAAGTAAATGCGACCATGAATGGCGAACCGCTTTGCGTTTCGCGCACGTCTGGAAGGATAGGATGCCCGCAAACATCACCCGTTTGGTTTTTTCTTCTCATCCTCTGCTCGCCCTCTCCCCCCCTAAGATCAATCCCCGCAACGCTGGTCCGGAAGCGTCCTTATCTCCCTGGGCCAGAACTTCGAGTACATCGGCAGGCTCTTCGACAAAGGCCTGGCCGCAAAATCTACAAACGCGATCTGGCCATGCCCGACTCCGAGTGCAACATGGATTTCCTCATGAGCGAACAGATCTTTGCGGGAGACGTTAACGAAGTGCTGCACCGGCTCCTCCGCTTGATCGAGGAAACCGGACCGTTCGGTAGAGTCTTTCGACCCCGGCCACCTCTCCTCACAGCCGCCTTGTGCCTACGAGCTTTGCACGACATACGAAGTCAGCTGCGTGCCGCCGGTGATCTGGGTGCCGCTGGGCTGAATCTGGGTGCCGCCGGTGATGCCCCACCAACTGAAACTGGCCGGCGCACAGCGCTCTTCCAGGGGCTCAAGGCGAAGCTGAACTTTGTGAACAGGCTTGCGACCTACGAGGGTTGCCTTCTTTCGCAGAAAGCGAAACATGGTTGTCTCCTTCCCTTGCGGGAGTTAAGTTGGTGTCCCAACGACGCCACGGTCGCCGGAAGCGGAATTAGAGCCGGGTTGCTACCTTGATGCTCGTTGTCACCGCTCACCAGGATCAACGCGGAGACCTTTCAGAAATCGTGAAGGAGGTGATCAGCAATGAGAAAAGCACGTCCAACAAGCTGCGGTCTTGCCAATCAAAATCCGGTTGATGGTTGCAGCAATTGAGCCCGCCCATTATGCTGGCCGAAGGGATCATCTCGGCGAACTTTCCCATGAAAGACCAAAGCGTTGATTCTGACAAAGGAGCGTCCAGTGCGAATTCCTCGTCGCTGAGCGGCAGCCTGCTCTTGAAGCTGCGGCAGCAGGATTCGCAGGCCTGGCAGCGGTTGGTCGCCTTGGTCGGTCCGCTGGTCTACAGCTGGTGCCGGCGAGCGGGATTGCAGGCCGAGGATGCCGCCGACGTGGGCCAGGAGGTGTTCCGGGCCGTGGCGGCGCATATCGGTGATTTTCGCCGGGAGCGGCCGTCCGACAGCTTTCGCGGCTGGTTGTGGACGATCACGCGCAACAAAATTCGCGATTTCTGGCGGCGCCGCGAAGGCCGGCCCGAAGCCGCAGGGGGCACGGCGGCCCAGCAAGCGCTGTTGCAGGTTCCGCTGGAAGAGAGCGCGAGTCTTTCGGATTCTAGCCCGCACGAAGGCACGACCGGCCTCTTGCAGCGCGCGCTCCAGCTCATCCAAGAAGAGTTTGCGGAGCGGACCTGGCAGGCCTTCTGGCGTGTGACGATTGAAGAGCGTGCGCCGGCCGAAGTGGCCGCGGAACTGGGCATGAGTGTGGGCGCGGTCTACATCGCCAAATCGCGGGTGCTCGGCCGTCTCCGCGAAGAATTCGGAGATTTCCTCGACGAAGGATAGCACATCATGCCATCCATGACCTGTCCGAGCCGTGATGAGTTGGCGGCTCTGGTTTCGGGAAAGCTGCCGGCCGATTCGCTGGAGAATCTGGGGCAACACCTCGACAGTTGCCCGGATTGTCTCAGCACCGTTGCCGAACTCGCCTCGGACCCTAATCCCCTCGGGGCTGGGCTTAAACACCTTCCCCAACAAGATCCCTTCGCGGCAGAAACGGCATGTCAAAAAGCCGTAGCCCGGTGGCGGGGGGACTCACCCACGGAGGGAGGCGAACTTGCGGCTTCAGAAGCTCATGACGCTTTTCCCACCCTCCTAGGGGGTGAAGGAGCAACGCCGGCAGCGGCGCCGCGCCAGGTCGCCGGTTATGAGATTCTCGGCGAATTGGGCCGCGGCGGCATGGGCGTGGTTTACAAGGCCCGCCAGCTCAAGCTCGATCGTCTGGTGGCCTTGAAGATGATCCTGGCCGGCGCTCATGCCGGAGAGCACGACCGCGAGCGTTTTCGCACCGAGGCCGAAGCGGCGGCCCGCCTGCAGCATCCGCACATCGTGCAAATCCATGAGATCGGCGAACATGACGGACGGCCTTACTTCTCGCTGGAGCTGGTTGACGGCGGCACCTTGGCGCAGAAGATTGGCGGCACGCCGCAACCGGCCCGCGAGGCCGCTGCCCTGGTGGCCACCTTGGCGCGGGCCATCCATTACGCCCATCAGCAGGGAGTCATTCATCGAGACCTCAAGCCGGCCAATGTTCTCTTGAAGCATGAAGGCGAAAGGATAAAGGATGAAAAACAACAAGCCACCACGCCGGCTTCATCCTTCCTCCTTCATCTTTCATCCTTGACGCCCAAGATCGCCGACTTCGGCTTGGCCAAGAAAATGGACTCCGCCGCCGGCGTGACCGGGTCCGGCGTGATCCTGGGCACGCCCAGCTATATGGCGCCGGAACAGGCGAGCGGCAACAGCAAAAACATCGAGCCGGCGGCCGACATCTACGCTCTCGGGGCGATCCTGTACGAGCTGTTGACGGGCCGTCCGCCTTTTCGTGCCGAGACCGCGCTGGACACGGTCATTCAGGTCGTCTCGGAGGATCCGGTGCCGCCGTCGCGACTGAATCCCAAGGTTGCCCGTGACCTGGAGACCATTTGCCTGAAATGCCTGGAGAAGCAGCCGCGCAAACGCTATGGCAGCGCGGCGGCGCTGGCGGAAGATTTGCAGCGGTTCCTGGACGGCAAACCGGTTCAGGCGCGGCCGGTGGGCAACGCGGAACGGCTGTGGCGCTGGTGCCGGCGCCATCCGGCCCCGGCCGGCGCCGGGGCCGTGGCGGTTTTCACCCTCGTCGCCCTGATCGTTGTCCTGGTCCTCATGCTCCGGAATGCCGCGCAGTTGGCGGACTCCAACAGGGCCAAGGCCAAGGCCGAAGAGACCGCACGCACCCAAACCGAAGGCAGACTCAAGGCCGTCGAGCGCTCGCGGCAACGGGCTCAGCGCGACGCGGCTGGGCTCTTTTTCGAGAAAGCTCACGCCATCGCCGCGCGCGACAATCCGGGCCTGGGCGTCTTGTGGCTGGCCCAGAGCCTTCAGAAGGCCAAGGCAGCGCAGGATCCGGACCTGGAAGAGACCATCCGCTGGCACCTGGGCAGTTGGCGCGACCACCTGTACCCCCAGCGCGGTGTCTGGCAGCAGTGTCCCTGGTTCCGGGTCGCAGCCTTGAGTCCTGACGGCAAGACGGTACTGACCGGGAACGTGGACGGGACCGCACAGCTATTCGAGGCGGCCACGGGCTTGCCGCTGGGCGAGCCCATGCAGCATGGGCGCCTCCTGATTTCCGCCGTGACTTTCAGTCCCGACGGCAAGATGGTCATCACCGGCTCACACCAGACAGCGCGCATCTGGGAGACAGCTACCCAGAAGTCCATGGCAAAGCCGCTGCCGCATCCAGCGGCTAATGTCGTGGCTTTGCTCTGCAGCCCCGACGGCAAAAGCGTACGGACGGCAGACTCGAGCGGCAAATTGCGTCAGTGGGAAACACAGACCGGCAGTCCTGTCGGACGAACCGTGCAACTTCCAACCACGATCGGTCTTGCAGCTTTCAGCCCTGACGGCAGCATCCTGCTCGCCACCGACAACAAAACCGCACGCCTGTGGCAAGCGGACACCGGCAAGCCCTTGGGCCAGCCGCTGCGGCACCACGATCTGATCCTGGCCGTGGCCTTCAGTCCCGACGGCAAGAGGGTGTTGACCGCGAGCCAGGACAAGACAGCGCAAATGTGGGAGGTTGACAGCGGCAACTCCATCGGGCTTCCTCTGCAACATCAACACTTTGTCGCCGCCGTGGCCTTCAGCCCCGACGGCAAAACGGTGTTGACGGGAAGCTGGGACAAAACGGCACGTTTCTGGGAGGCAGGCACGGGCCTACCGCTGGGACAGATGCTTCATCAGGGTTTTGTCAACGCCGTGGCTTTCAGTCCTGATGGAAAAACTGTGTGGACAGCTGGCAACGCCAAGGATGCGCGGTGGTGGGAGGTCGGCGGCAAGCTCTCGCGCCGGGCCATGCATCATCAAGGCTGGGTTCGCGCCGTGGCCTTCAGTCCCGACGGCAAGACCGTGCTGACAGCAAGCCGGGACAACACGGCACAGCGGTGGACAGCCAGCACCGGTGAGCCGGTTGGAAAACCTCTGCACCATCAAGGCGGGGTCACTGCCGTCACCTTCAGTCCCAACGGCAAGACCGTGCTGACGGGAAGTGGGGACAAGACGGCGCGCCTGTGGGACGCTTTCACAGGCGAAGTGATCGGCCAATCCCTACCGCATCAAGAGGCGGTCACGCACGTGGCCTTTAGTCCCGACGGCAAAACCATTCTGACCGTGAGTGTGGCGGAGCCGGCGGCGCGATTGTGGGACACGGCCACGGGCAATCTCGTGGGACAGCCTTTGCGTCATCACAAGGAGGTATGGACCGCGGCCTTCAGTCCCGACGGCAAAACCGTGCTCACGGGCAGTCTTGACAAGACCGCCAAGCTATGGGCGGCGGATAGCGGCAAACCGCTCAGGCCACCGATGCGGCATCAACACACCGTCTCGGCCGTGGCCTTCAGTCCCGACGGCAAGACCGTGCTGACGGGCAGTTGGGACAAGACGGCATGCCTCTGGGAGACAGCTACGGGCAAGCTGCTCGGCCAGCCCTTGATGCATCTCAACGCGATCCACGCGGTGGCCTTCAGTCCCGATGGCACCACGGCCTTGACGGCAAGCGCCGACAACACCGCACGGCTCTGGGATGCACGTACCGGCAAACCGCTGGCGCCACCGCTGCAGCACCAGGACAGCGTCTCGGCCGTGGCTTTCAGTCCCGACGGCAGGATCGTGTTGACAACAAGCGGCTCGCAGGCGCGCCTGTGGGACGCGCGCACGGGCAAGCCCCTCGGTCCACCCATCGCGCATCAAGGCCAGATCTCGAGCGCGGCCTTCAGTCCCGACGGCAAGACCATCCTCACAGGAAGTCAAGACAATACGGCGCGGATGTGGGTGACGCCAACTCCCATCGTCGGCGAGGTGGAGCACATCCTCCTCTGGGCCCAGGTCGCCAGCGGCATGGAACTCGATGACCACGGCCTGGCCCAGGAACTGGATGCCACAACCTGGCGCCAACGGCACCAGCGACTCCATGAGTCTCGCGGCACACCCGTCCCATGACAACTCGTGCGAGCTTCGCCGGCGGCGTTTGCCATCGAAGTCGTGGCTGTTTAGCCTCCCCGCCCGTACCTTTGCCCGGCCAAAGAGCGAATCCCGGTGGATTCATGGGATCAGGACCGCCTGAATGCGGTCACTACAAGCTTTTTTCGCAGATCAAAATTATTGCCACGCCAAAGTGGGGCCTCGGTTGGATTCTATTTTTTCCTTCCCCACTCGCAATCCTGAGGTAAAAGAAGCGGCCCATTTGCGGTTTCTGCTAATGAGAGCTAAGTTTTAGCGTGGGAAAGGGGGACCGGCAGAATCTGTCCCCGGGGGTGCGGAGCGACCGGGCCGAACTCCCAACATCCCCCCATGTGAGGATGCCTATGCCCGTACGACTGGAATCCCAGGCCGAACCCATTCCGGGGTACAAGCTGATTGAGCGCCTCGGCGGCGGTGGTTTTGGCGAAGTGTGGAAAGCCACGGCCCCCGGCGGTTTGTTCAAGGCCATCAAGTTCGTCTACGGCGATTTGAAAGCCGTGGATAATCCGGACGGCTCGCGTGCCGAGCAAGAGCTCAAGGCCCTCAGCCGCGTCAAAACGGTCCATCATCCTTTCATTCTGTCCCTGGAGCGCTATGACATTCTCGATGGTCAGTTGATTATTGTCATGGAACTGGCCGATCGCACCTTGCACGACCGCTTCCGCGAATGCCGCACCCAGGGATTGCCGGGGATACCGCGCGACGAGCTGCTCAATTACATGGAAGAGACGGCCGAAGCGCTGGATTTGATGAATACGCAGTATCAGTTGCAACATCTGGACATCAAGCCGCAGAATTTGTTTTTGGTGTATAACCACGTCAAGGTGGCCGATTTCGGCCTGGTGAAGGATCTGGAGGGCATTTCCGCCACGGTCACCGGCGGGGTTACCCCGGTGTACGCCGCCCCGGAAACCTTTGACGGCTGGGTCAGCCGCTATAGCGATCAGTACAGCCTGGCGATCGTGTACCAGGAATTGCTTACCGGGCAGCGCCCCTATGCAGGCTCGACGATGCGGCAGCTGGTGCTGCAGCATTTGCAAGGAATCCCGGACCTGAGTTCATTACCGCTGGTGGATAAGCCGGCGGTGACCAAGGCCCTGGCGAAAAACCCGGACGACCGTTATCCGTCGTGCCTGGATTTCGTCAAGGTGCTGCGGACTGGGGGAAAGCCAGCGGAGCCGGCGCTTTTGCCGGCAACGGAGCGGGCGCCGTTGCCGGCGGCGGAGCGGGCGCCGGTGTCGGCGGCGGAGCCGGCGTCCTTGGAGGAGCCTACCGAATTGGCCAAACCCGGGCCGGGCGCCATCCTCGAACCGGAACTCACTTGCGAAGCGCGCGGCCTGGGGTTGCGGACCACCCCGAAAGGAAGCGGTTCCCCGGAATCGGTTTTGCCGGCCCGCCCGCTTAAACGTCCGGGGGCGAAACCCGAGGATTCCGAAACCTCACCCGGCACCCTCACGGCTTTTAACGGACGGCCCAAAACCGACCGTTTTGCCCTGCCCCCGGATAATCAGGTGGGGGTGTTGGCGCCGGCCTTGATCGTGGGTCTGGGCCAGGTTGGCTTGGGAGTGCTCAAGCAGTTGCGCCGCAGCTTCCACGAGCATTTTGGTTCCGCCGATGCCCTGCCCCATGTGCGCCTGCTGTACCTGGATACCGATGCCGATGCCGTGCAGCACGCCACCGCCGGCGATGCGGAGGAAGCGTTGCACGTCAACGAAGTCCTGCCGGCCAAGCTGCACCGTCCCAGCCATTACCTTCGCCAGCGCGAAGGGAAATTGCCCCTGGAAAACTGGCTGGACGCCAAGGTACTGTATCGGATTCCCCGCCAGCAGTCGCATGCCCGCGTCCGCGCCCTGGGCCGGTTGGCGTTTGTCGATAACTATCGAACCATCGCTCGCCGCCTGGAAAACGAATTGACCGCCTGCGGGTCGGCGGAAATCCTGGACAAGGCCCGCCTGCGAACCGGCCTGGAATTCCGCAGCCGTACCCCCCGCGTGTATCTCGTCACCAGTTTGGCGGGCGGCACCGGCAGCGGCATGTTCGTGGACCTGGCCTACCTGGCGCGGCAATGCCTGCGCACCTTGGGCCATATTCCCCAGGTCATCGGTGTGTTGCTCGTGCCGCAGGCCGAGCCCGGAGCGGCGCGCCTGCCCGCCCTGGCCAATACCTTCGCCGCCCTGACCGAGCTGCATCACTTTGCCTACCCCGACGCGGTGTTCACGGCCGTTTACGATTGCTCGGAAACCGCCCAAGCGAAGGTCGTTCGCGAAACCGGGCCCGCCTTTCAACGCTGCGTGCTCGTTCCCTTGGTCGAGAACCTCGAGGCAGGCAATTCACCCACGCCAGCCGTTACCACTATGGCCCGCACCGGGCAATTCCTGGTTAACGAGTTGGCCAGCTCGTTAGGCCGGGCCGCCGAGGATAGTCGCCGCCAGCGCTGGGGCGGCATGGAGCCCCAGAATACCACTTTCCACGCCATCGGTTTGTATCGCTGGTTGTGGCCGCGCCGCCGCCTGTTGCGCCAGGCCGGCACCCACCTGGCCTGCCGCCTCGTCGGGCACTGGATGGCCAAGGAAACCCGCCATCTCCGCGAAGAGATTCAACAATGGGCCCAGGTCCAGTGGGAAGGTCGTGGACTGCGCCTGGAAAACCTCATCACCCGCCACCAGGAAAAGTGCGAACAGGCCCTGGGCAAAAATCCCGAGTCGCTCTTTACCGGCGTGATCGGGCCGTTGGCCCATGTCCTGACCCCAGGATCGGGCCGGGCCGAGTCCCTCACCCTGGCGCCCGTGGTCGGGGTCATGGACCACCTGGAAAAAATGCTCGGCCTCCCCGAGGAATGCCGCTCCCACGGAACCGGCATCGGCGCCGCCCCGGAATTGGGCCCCGTGGAAAAAGCCTTGGCCGACGCCGCCGCCGCCATCGCCGAGGACGCCGAGCAACACCTGGCCGAGCTGGTCGTTCGTCTGATCGAGGAACCCGCCTACCGCCTGGCCGGCGCCGAGGAAGCCATCCGCCAATTCACTTCCCTCGTCGAGCAAGCGCTCTCAAGCCAGGAAACGCTGGCCAAGGAATTGCACCAGCGCGCAGGCGCTTTGTTTCAGCGCATTCACGCGTACCTGGAATCGCCCCTGCCGCCGCCGTCGCAGAGTCCCTCCCTGTGGCGGGCCGCCTTCACGCGCAAGTCCGCCCAGACCAATCCCAACTTCGGCGCCGAACTCCTGGAGCTGCTGCGCTCGTATCCCAAAGTTCGCTATCAGAGCCTGATCTTGCAACAAATCACCGCCCTGTATGTCAGCTTGCGCGGTTTGCTGTCGGATCAGTTGCGGGAGATCGGCTTTTGCCGCCACCGCTTGACCGAGTTGGTCCACCTCATCGAGCCTCCCCTCGCCGCGGAAGCGAACCTCACCCCCCCGGCGGCCGACAAGTGCCTGCTGCCCCAGGGCTGTCCCTCCCTGGAAGCTGCCGTCACGCAAATCGACGACGGGGTCACCGCCGAACACCTTCTCGCCTTTGATAAGCAAGTCCAAGAATTGCTGCGCAGACAGTTCCGCGCCCTGGTCCACGTGTGCATGGCCTCCTCCACCGAAATCAAGACCCTGGCCCCGGCCCTGCTCCACGAAGCCGTCGCCTTCTTGCACGCCCGGCTGGCCGGCAGTAACGTCGTGGATCTGTATCGGGAACAATTTGCCGATACCGAAAGTCACCTGCTGCACGATGATTTGATGGCCGCCTACGACGAGGCCGCACCCGAACTGGCCCGCATGGCCGGCGCGCAGGAGATCAGCCTGATTGCTCTTCCGGCCGGGACGCCGGGGGAAGCCTTGCAAGAACCGTTGCGCCGGACTTTCCCCCATGCCAAGATCGTGGATGCCGGCGGCAGCGACGAAATCCTCCTGTACCGCGAGGACCCCCACCTGGTCCTGGCCGATCTCGAGCAACTGGGACCCATCGCCCAGGAAGCTTACCGCAAAAAGTCGGCCCAGGATCCCTCCTCCCTCCATAGCCGCACCGACATCACCGACTGGCGCCCCGCCGTGGAAGTTGCCAAATAATCTTGCGGGAAGGTGCATTCCGATCGATTAATAACTGAAACGGCAAATAAACCGCGCATTTGGGGAAGAACCGGAAAAGAGACGGATTGGGCTATGTTGATCGCGTTCCCAAACTCCTTCAATAATGAGGTCATTAGGTGGTTCTTCCGACTTTCGTGTGGGTAAGAAACATGGGGAGAACTACCCAAATCATCCGAAACCCCTGGAAATATCAGGTCTTTTTCTTGGGGCGAACCGGATACAACGCGAGACCGCCGCAATGGAAGAAAATGGCCGTCTTGAGGTTCTCCCGGTTGCGGAAACCGTAGGCGTTTTTTTTTTACTGTCTGAATCTTCGAGTTAAGCCCTTCACTGGTGGCATTGGTGATGCGATGATCGAAATAATGGCCGTCTTCATGACGAGGTCCTGGCCCAGCGCCTGCACGAGAGCCTGGTGGCATGCTTGCTGAGTGGGCGAGCGCGGCTTGAGCATTGAAAGAAAGTAGCCGCGGATGGTGAGCCGCGGGTTACGGCTCGCACGCACGCTTTCAATTTCCTGGTGAAGCGTCAGCAAGCTGCCGACGGCAAACTGGCTGGGCTGCACGGGCACAAGCACGTCGGTTGCCGCCACATGGGCCGCGAAGCTGCTCAGGTGAGCGCGCGGCGCACAGTCGAAGATGATCAGGTCATAGTCCTTTTCGACCTGGCTGAGGGCGTCGGCAAGGATAAGCGCCTGGGAGTCCTGCTCGTAGCCAAACGTCTTGTCGAACTGATTCAGCCGACGGTCACCAGGGATCAGAAAGAGGTTGTCCTGCGGCCAAAAGCGAAAAAGAGGCCGCCACGGATCGATCCAACCACCTCGAGGGCGAGGAG
>CAZFGM010000147.1:0-12801 GCA_964518515.1 uncultured Alcaligenaceae bacterium
TTTTGGCACCTCGGAAAAAGTAACCCCATGCGGCAAGAAAATTCGCAACCCGTGAAGGTCCGGGGCAGTCCTACGTTTTCATGGGTCCTCCAACGAAAAACTTTCTCCATTCTGGCCGGCAAGCAAGCGATGGCGCGAAACCGGGGTCAGGCCGAATTCGGATAGGAAAGAGCGCATTTGTTGCATCGCCTGGCGGGAAACCGAAAGCCAGGGGTTCAGGATGGCGTTGCCTTGTCCGCCGCGGACAACCTCCCCCTTTTTTAATTCCCCTTCGGCCCTCACCCATCTTGACCATGCCTGGCAGTAACAAGCCAGCGCAGCGCGGTCAACCGCGGCCAGGATGCCCGGCGAAAAAGCGGCAACCATTCTTTGCCATTCGGCCCGGGCCTCTTCATCCAGAACCGGCGGGCATTCCGGCGGATCAGCGGGTATGGCGCCGCTGGCCAGCGTTGTCAGGCTTGGCTTTCTGCCGCGCATTTTTGCGCCTCCCGGATCAGCTCGTCAACCACGGAGCGCCAAAAGCGGAATACGTCGGGATCTCCAAAGATGACGGCGGACTCGGCGTTCCTGCACGATCTCAGGTTTGCGGAGCTCATCAAGCTGATGGTGCGCCCGGAGCGGAAGCGGTAGAGCTGCAACTTGGCATGATTTCGCGCGACGTAGATCAGGTGGCCGCGGCTGGTCAAGGCGGCGTGCGCGCGGCTCCAAAGGCTGCTATCGACCGAGCGGAAGTAATGCGATGCCAAGAGGCGAATCCGTCCGATCTGGCCGGCGTCCGAAAGGCGGCTCAATATGTGAATCGTGCTATCATGGAATCCCAAGGTCGCAAGGTCCAGGGTGTCGAGGGACTCGGCCGCCAGGGCCAGGATACGCGGGATCAGGTGGCAAAGGTCGAAACTGCCGTCAAGGACCAGGTGCAGGACCTCGCCGGCCTGAGGAAGCACGTCGAGAAAGCCGTTGGCCTGGGTCTGTTTGCGGGCATTGCGGAAAACGTGTCGGGCGGCGCGGGAGGTATGGCGGCGGATCGCGGGGGCAAGTTGCCCGTCGGTACGCGCGTGGTCGGCGGCCTCCTGGAAAACGGTCGGCAGGCCGGCGGGGTCAAACGTGGGTAGGGTGTCGGTCCAGTCCATCATGCCTCCTGCGGGGGCCAGTGAAGAATACCGGTGCTAAGGGGAATCGGGCCGATCTCCCTGGGGTCGGCCGGGGCCGTATTCAAAAGGTACTGGCGTTTGCGCTGGAATGCCTGCAAGTAAAGCTCGTAGGCTTCCGTTTTGGGTTCGACCTCGGGAAGCACGTCCGCGGGGTCATTCTTCAAGCTGGCCGCAAGGCGGCCGACTTGATAGGCAACGTGCCTTGTCGAGGTCGCCCCCGATTCAAGCCAACCGCGGCAAAGTCCGGGCAGGGCAAGGTCCTCGAGAAAAGCCAGCTCGCGGGCCTCGGCTGACCCACTTTCGGCGCCGCGGGGTTCGGGCCAATCGGCAAGGACGTATTCGGGGACCCACTCCCGGCCGGCCTCCACGGCAAGGTCGGCAACGCGCTGGAGCATGACCCAGGATGCGAAAAGGGTGGGCAGCCCGCACAGCCCTCGGGCCTGGGCCTCGGCCTCTTCGGTGAGTTTGACGAATGGGGTCATGACACGGCCGGATCGGCGGATGCGGACAAGGCCGGCGCGGGATAACTCGCGGAGGAATCGGCTGGATCGTTTCCGGTTGGTGTCGCTGCCCCCCGTGCTGCGCCAGGGGATGCCGGCTTGAAGGAAGTCAGTCCGGGCGGCCAGGAAGTTCGGTCCGGCCGGGCCAAAATCCCGCAAGGGCGCAAAGGTGGCGTCCTGGCGGGCCAAAAGTTGAATCGCGGTTGTGAGTTTGGGGTCAATCATCGAATTATCTTGTCACAAAACCTGTGCCAAATCCAGCGCTGGACCGCCTGGGCTGTCGCGGCGGCAGGTCCCCAGGAAGGACCCGTTCGGCGGACAACCCTTTCGTTGTGGCGGCCTGGATCATGGCCAGGATCGCCCGGCGGATCGGCTCGAGCAGCTCGGGCCAGGCGTTGATAACGCGGGCCAGGTCGGGGTCGATTTGCGTTTCACGGGCCAAGGTTTGGGCCAAGAGTTTGGGGTCGGTTTCCGTAACCTCCATGCCGGATTTGTGTTCCAAGTTTCCGGTTACAGGTTCAAATCCCATCGCCGCAACTTTTTCACCTTCTGCACCAGACCCCGGAAAAGACGCGAAAACCGCCCCTGACCCCCCTGACCCTATTCAATCGAGAATGTGGATGGCCACTTACTTGCAAACCGTCGAAGACGTCTACGCCCAGGCCGCCACCCAGCCCGACGGCGATTTATGTTGTACGCCGGCGGCGATCTGGAACCTTCCGGACATGCACATTCCACCGATCATGCGGCACATGAATTACGGCTGCGGTAGGGCGGTCGATCCGCGCGATCTGCGGCCCGACGATACGATTCTGTACGTGGGGGTGGGCGGCGGGCTGGAGGCGCTGCAGTTCGCTTACTTCACGCGGCGGCCGGGGGGGGTGATCGCCGTCGATCCGGTGGCGGCGATGCGCGCGCGGGCGCGGGCCAATTTTGACCAGGCCGCTCGACTCAATTCCTGGTTCCAGCCGGAGTTCGTCACCCTGCTCGACGGCAACGCCCTGGACCTTCCCATGCCCGCCAACAGCGTCAGCGTGGTTGGCCAGAATTGCCTGTTCAACGTCTTTGAAGCTGCCGACCTGAGCCGGGCCTTGAGCGAGGTGGTTCGGGTCCTGAAAGTGGGCGGGCGATTTGTGACGGCCGATCCGATCACGCCGGCGCCGTTGCCGGCGGCGATGCGGACCGACGCCGTGCTGCGGGCCCGCTGTATCTCGGGCTGCCTCACCTTCAAGGAATACCTGGCGGCCCTGACCGGCGCCGGCTTCGGGCGGGTCGAGGTGCGCGCCCGCTTTCCCTATCGCTATTTGCAGCCGCGCGACTTTCCGGCTCTGGCGGCCCCGGTGCTATTGGAAAGTATCGAAGTGGCCGCCTTAAAAGTACCGGACGGTCCCAATGGCCCGGCCGTCTTCACCGGCCGCACCGCCACCTACACTGGCGGCAAGGAACTCTGGGACGACGGCCTGGGCCACACGCTGCAGCGCGACCTACCGACGCCGATCTCCGACGCTGCCGCCCACCGCCTGGCGGGGGTTGCGGACGTGGTTTTGACCGAGCCGACCTACCATTACCGCGGCGGGGGATGCTGTTGATGTATTTCCTTTCCTTCGCAGGCGTCATGGGAAATCCCATGAATCTCCTACTCCAGGTGGTCCAGCACATCGTCCAGGGTCTTGGCCTTTTTTGTCACCCGCATCAAGGTCCGAAGCAACTTCACGTCCTCGACGGCGCGAATCTTCGCCAGCAATTTGCGACCCGCTTGCCCGAATTTCACATCAAGGACCGAGGCGATTCCTTCCAAGAGTCCTTCCTGGAGACCTTCCCGGAGTCCTTCATCGTGACCGTCCGCAAACCCCTTGCGCTCGAAGCTGGTGATGAATGGCATTTTTTTCTCCTCTTCAAAATGATACACGTCCTCGCGAAACTGCTCCTCAAACTCGTCCGGCAAGTCCATGATCCAATCGATCAGGCGAAAGAGCTGGCGGACGTATTCCTCGCTCCAATTGCGCTCGTACAAACCCTTGACCACGCGCAGTTTCCACTGCCGGCGGCTGTGCGGATCGCCGCGCGTCGCCAGCGCTTGCAGATGGGCCAGCACCAAGGCGGCAAAAGGATTATCGTTCCTTTCCAGGGCCTCAAGGTTGCCGGCATGGTCCAACAGCTTGGCGGTCAGGAAATCGATCCCGGTCCTGCCGCCCCAGCGACCGTAGGCAAACAGGTTGGGCCGCCAGTTGGGGTCGTCATCGCATAGCACCGCCAGGCTGACGACCTCCTGATTATACACGGCGTAGGCCCCCACGTTGTAGCGAAACATCCGCTCCGGAAAGGCCTTGTCGTAGGCCCCCTGGACTTCAACGTGAATGAGCAGCCAGCATGCGCCGCCGTCGCGCAGCCAGACCTTGAATAACTTGTCCGCCAGCCCTTTGCCGACCTTGGCCCGGCGAATAATCTGCTGGAACTCTTTATCCAGCGCTTCGTAACCGCGGCTCCAGTCGATGTCGCCATGAATGAGGGGAAAGAAAAACGCCAGGAAGGGCTGCAAGTACAAGTGCAAAGCGTCCTTCCAGGGGCTATCGAAATCGTCGCTTGTTTTTGGTCGTTTGGCCATGGCTCCGACTATACGGACGTGCCGGGCCGACGAGCAAGGAAAAACGGCCTTCGGCCTTGTGTGTTCGGCGAGCAATAAACAGGTTCAATCGACATACAAAAAGCTGTTGGCGCTCAACAGGGCCTGGCAGAAATTGGCCAGGGCCTGCATTTCCGGTTCCAGCCGGCCTTTGGGGCGGCCGCGAAAATGGGCGGTCTGCTCGTTCACGAAAGCCAGAGATTCCTTCATTTCCTTGATGGATGGCTCGCAGCCGTAGGCCAGCCGCCAGGCCTGTTTGATCTGAGCGGGTTTTTCTGTTCCGGCTTCCTTGACGACCCGCCCAGCGAAGAATTCCGCCTGTTCGTGGATGAACCGGCTATTCATGAGCAAGAGCGCCTGGGGCGTGGCGGTGGAGGCGTGGCGGATTTCGCAGTTGGGGTTCAGGATCGGGGCGTCGAAAGATTCCAGCACGGCCAGGGGCCGGCTGCGCCGCGTTTGCACGTAAAGGCTGCGGCGATATTCCTCCCCTTGCAAGGGAACGACTTTGCCCGTGGGTCGTCCGGCGGTGTCGGTGGTATCCACGCCGACGACGATCTGGCCCAGGTCGTCGAACATGATCGGCACCGGCGGGCCGAACTGCTTGGGGTTCAAGGCGCCGCTCACGGCCAGGACGGCGTCGCGCAGGGCCTCGGCTTCCAGGCGGCGCAAGGACATGCGGCCGAGCAGGTGATTGTCCGGGTCAATCTTGACAAGGGCCGCGGACCGGCCGGACGCTTGCCGGTAGGCGGTCGAGGTCATGAGCAGCTTGTGCAGGCGCTTGAGCCGCCACGCCCCTCGTCCATCATCCCTCGCCCCTCGTCCCTCATCCCTCGCCCCTCGCCCCTCGTCCCTCGTCCCTCGCCCTTCGCTCTCGCCCCTCATGAATTCGCCGGCCAGCCAATCGAGCAGCTCCGGATGGGTGGGACGGTCGCCGAGGAAGCCGAAATCGCCGGGCGTGGCGACGATGCCTTTGCCGAAATGATGCATCCACACGCGGTTGACCAGGACGCGAGCGACGAGCGGATGCTTGCCGTTGGTCAGAGTGCGGGCAAAGGCCAGGCGTCGGCCGCTCGTAGTAGGCACACTCCGTGTGCCGTCAACGGCATGCGGGATCGGGCCGAGCTGAAAAGGTTCCAGGATGGTCAAACCGGCGGGAGCGACGGCCTCTTTGGGTTGTTCGTGGTCGCCGCGGTGGAACAGAAACGTGGTCGGCACTTTTCCGGGAATCTCGGTCAAAGCGCGAATGGACTGGCCGGTGGGTTTCGTGGCGCGCAGGGCGGCGGCCTTGGCCAGGTAGGTTTTCAGAGCGGCGGCGGCCTTGGCATCGTACAGATACAATGACCCGGCCGTGACATTGAGGTTGGGATAGTCGCGGAGCAGTTTCTGGTCCGCGGCGGACCGCTTGGCCGCCGGCGTCTTGCGGGCCCTGCGGGCGGCTTCGTGTACCTCTTTGGGCACCTTGGCCAGCTCCCGCCGAAAGGTTTGCTCAATATACTCCGCTTCTTTCTTGAAGCGTTCTTGATCGATCTTGCCGGCCTGCTTTTCGATCTGGTCGGCCTTGGTGCGGTCGGCTTCGCTCAGGACGACGATTTCGCGGGCCGCGGGGGCGCGCCAGCTTTTCCAGTCCAGGGCCGGCTCGAAGATGGCCCGCAGCCGGTAATAATCGCTCTGCGGGATCGGGTCGTAACGATGGTTGTGGCACTGGGCGCAGTGGATGGTCAAACCAAAAAGCGCGGTCGAGACAATCTGCAGGGTGTCGGCGATGGTCTGGTTGCTGGCCAGCGGAACATCGACATTCTTGGAGGCCGTGCCGTCCGGGGCCATGCGCAGAAAACCGGTGGCGATCAGCTTGTCGAGGTCCTCCGGGCCACCCCCCCTCCCCCCCTTGGCAAGGGGGGGTGAAGGGGGGTTGGCGAAGCAGGATAGGGCAGCACCAGCTCATCGCCCGCCAGCTGCTCGACGATGAACTGGTCCAGCGGCTTGTCGGCATTGAACGAGCGAATGACATAATCGCGGTAGCGGAAGGCGGAAGGCCGGAGCGGATCTTCGCCGCTGAAGCCTTCGGAATCGGCGTAGCCGGCAACGTCGAGCCAGTGCCGGCCCCAGCGCTCGCCGTACTGCGGCGCCGCCAGCAACCGATCGATCAGCTTTTCGTAAGCATTGGGGGCATCATCGGCCAGGAATTGCTCGACATCTTTCGGCGACGGCGGCAAGCCGAGCAAATCGAAATAAGCCCGGCGCAGCAAAGTACGCTTGTCCGCCTCGGGCGAAAACCCCAGCCCTTTTTCTTCCAGCTTTGTCAGGAGGAACGCGTCGATCGGGGTGCGGACCCGGTCGGCGTTCTTGACCCTGGGCACCGCGGGCCGGCGAATCGGCTGAAAGGACCAGAAAGAGCGTTCCTGGGCGGTGATGTGAAAGCCCGCCTGAAGCTTTTCCGGTTCCGGCCGGGCGGTCTTGGCCCCCGCCGCGATCCAGCGCTCGATGCGGGAAATTTCCGCGCGGGTGAGTTTCTTTTTCCCCGGCGGCATTTCCTGCTTTTTCAAGCGCTCGAGGATGAGACTCTCTCCCGCTTTGCCGGCTTGCACGGCGGGACCGGAATCGCCGCCCTGGGCCATCGAGCGAACCAGGCGCAGGTCCAGGCCGCCTTTGAGCCGTTTGCCTTCGCCGTGACATTCGAAACAATGGGCCTTGAGGATCGGCCGGACGTGGCTTTCGAAAACCGGAGAACCGGGCTTGGTCTTGTCCGCCGCCGGGGCCGCGGCAAGCCAAAAACACAATGCGGGCAGGGAAAGGAAAAAACGCGGGTTCATGATGGCAAGCACTGGAAGGAAAGAATCCAGGATGGTACGGGCGGCAACCTCTTGAATGTACCATTGCCGGCGGTCAAAACAACAGGTTTTTTTCCTAAACCAGGCGGTTTGGATTTGCCCGCGCGAAACGGCTTTGACGACGCCAATTTCCAGCGGCTGGGGGAATTGCTCAGATCGTCCAATCCTCGATGACCAGGCCGGAAACCTTGCTGAAATCGCGCGCTTTGCGCGTCAGGAATGTCAATCCCTGGCTTAAGGCAATCGATGCAATCCGCAGATCCATCGTGGCAATTCGCACCCGTTGCCCTACCAGACCGTCGAAAACAGCGGACGCTTTGGTATCGAATGGCAAAACGAGCGCGGCGGCAAACGCAGACAGGACTCGGTCGAACATCTGATAGCCACGAACGATATCGGCCGGCGTCTTGGCTTGCGCGATATAGGTGTTGCAACCGAGAACTTGCTCGTGAAAACTGACGATGCAGAAGGCCAGATCGGCACGCGGCACCAGAGCGAGGCGTGCCAGCAAGGCGGCGTATTCCGGGCCCGTTTGCTTTTGCAGGATACTGATGTGATCGGTATCCAGAAGGAACTTCATGGCGCTTGCTCCGGGGCCGGCCGGTCCGCTTGGCGAAGCGCTTGGCCGTGCGCCAACACTTCGTCAAAGGCCGGTTCGTCCTTCATGGAGCCGATCACGCGGTCCAACCAATCGGGGGCCGGTTTGCGCGCTGTCATCGCTTCTTGCAGCTCGCGCACCGCTTCCTCCAGCACCTTTACTCGCTTTTCGAGCGTGGCTTCGGGCATTGGCCTTTCTCCTGTTTTTTCTTCATGATAGGCCATTTCGGTTTGCGGAACAATGTCCAAACCGCTCATCGACCGCCTCCGGGGAATTCCCAAATGCCGAAGAAAAATCTTGCTTGGTATCGGTTGGCGACCAGGTAATGGTCCAAAACCGCGTTGCGATTTGGGCAAAAAAAAGACGGCCGGAAATCTTCCGGCCGTCTTGCTTTATCACTCACGCAACTCTCTCATGGCGGCGATGTCGGCAGAATCTCTTCGTACTCCGAAGTGTCCTCCGATTGGCCCTGAGTCGCGGGGATCAGGACCAGGTCGTCGTTCATCTCGCTGCGGGTGAAGATTTTGCGGAACTTGGTGATGAACAGGCTGACTTGCAGGTGGCCGCCGAGCTGCTGGAGCTGGCGGACGTCTTCGGCGGGGGCCTCGCGAACCAGGTAACCGAAAGGCCGCTCCTTGTTGGCGCGCTCGAGGCGGGCGCGGATGACCTTGGCGATGGCCTTGGCCCGGCGCGGGTCCTTGGCCACGGCCTGACGGCAGTCGGCCTCGGTGAAGCCGTCATCGACGTTGGGGACCTTCTCGCAGTAAGGAGCCTCGCCGCGCACCATGTTGACGTCCGCGGCGGTCAGCTTGCGGGCCCACTCCATGGTGGTGGCGATGTGGCCGTGCTTGTCGGGATGCGGCCTTTGTCCGGATTGCCAGGTGAAGCCCAGGGCCTGATTGCGCTGGAGCAGATTCGGGATTTGCCCTTCGATGGCCTTGAGCCAATCGCCGCCCTTGCCGGGCAAACCCCCCGGCGTGCAGCCGGACGCCGCTTGCAGCATCGGCACCCAGGTGCGCTGGTAGCTCATGTCGCCGGGCAAATCGACCTTGGTGGGCGCTTGCACGTAGAACAGGGCTTCGGTCTTGTCCTTCACCGAAATCTGCGTGATCTTGAGCGGATAGATCAGCTTGTCGGAGGCGAACTGGAAGCGCGTGGGCGTGACCTCGCCGGCGTAGCTGCCGTCCTTGTTCTTCTTCATCTGCATGGTGTCGATCTTCATGACGGTGAACAGCCATTTCTTCTGCACGTAAAAGTTGAGCGAGGCCTCGTCACCGGCGTAGTGATACTTGTGATCCTTGAGCCACTGGAACAGGTCGTCGGCCCGGCCGGCTTCGATGATCTTGTAATCGAGCGAGCCGACCACGCCGACCTCGAGGATCTTGATTTCCGGCAGACGCCTGGGATCCGACTTATAGACCGAGGAGGTAGGCATGGGGGCGGCCATCGGGGCAAACTGGAAACGGCCCCAATTGCCAGGGGCCGGCGGCGGTTCCAATAGGTGCAGTAGATTCGAGTGCGGGAACTCGCGCTTCTTGAGGATCGTGTACACCGCCAGGTGCTTGAAGAAATCGCGCGGCATCTCGTGCAGCTTCGGCTGGCTCGGCGTCGGAATCACCATGCCGAAGTCCAGGGCGTTGCCCTCAAACTTGGGCTGCACCGTGAAGGTCTCGATCTTCCTGACGGGGTCCCAGGAGATGAACACTTTCTGGGCGGGCTGGAGAATGTCGGCATTCTTGGCGGAGAAATAGCAGCAGGCGGCGTCAGCCGCCGCCGGCACGCTCGCCGCCGCCAGCGCCGCCGCGAAGGTCAGGATTCTGCGCATGGGCACGTCCTTTCTAAAACTGTTTAGCCGCCGGCCTCGGGCCAGGGTGGACTGCATCCTGGGAAAAATCGTAATCCTTCGGCGGTTAGCGCTGGCCTGAGGCCGGCGGCTAAACGCAATACCGTTTGCGGCTAAACGGAATAGTGCTCGCCAATAACATACCCGCTTCGTGGGGTTTCCCACAAGATTAATCGCAGCAGGCCCCTCTCTGCATATGTGGCTGGATACCCCGAATCCTTTTCCAGGGAGGAAGATGGCTTGGCGGGCTGTTTGCAAGGAATCAAGTACTGAGCCAGGAGTTGTCAGGAAGCCATGCAATGCAAGACATCCCATCAATCGAGGGCAGTCAAAACGGGGTGCGCTGAATCGTCAAACACCCGGCGACCCCGTACCTCTCCCTTACCGGCCGATTATCACCATTGGCGATTTCAGAATCGAGCCGGCCGGGAGAAAAATTCTACCCGTTATTCATAAACTCGTGCCGCCAAGAGGATTTGGCCCAGGGTTTTCCAGGTGGGCTGAATGGGTACCGGTTCACTGCAGTTTTGATAATAGCCATCCATGTCATCCACCCAACCGGCCAAGGCTTCCAAGTAGGAGGGCAGGGAATCATTTGCCCATTCTTTGGGATTATCTTTGAAATCTCTTAGCAAATTATGCAAAAAGGAGTGAAAATCTTCCCGCGTTTGCAGGTGCGCAACCTGATCCTCAAGAAGTGGTTTTTGGTTGGTAAGAGTATTATTCTGGTTCATAGCGATTGACCTCGCACTTTAATGGAAATCCCCCCGTTTTTGCTGGTGAATTTCCAGGATTCGAAGGCAATTTCTTCCTCCGTGGCCATTCTCCACGGAATGGAAATCCCGGCGCGGCGGAAGCCTTCCAGGCGACGGTTATCCAAAGAAAAAAAGTAGCCATCCCGAAAAACAAGTCGCAAGGGAGGAACCTCCTCGGGTTTCACCATTCCTGTCCGCAATCCCTCCGCCAGATCATCAATAGTCCTACCGTCCGAGAATCGATAGCTAACGCTATTCTGACTAAATCGTACACTGTTTGGGTCCATAATACTACCCCCACGAATAACGAAATAGTCAGTCGGCGTTTAGAAAGTTGTTTCCCTACGGGTTTTCCTCGAGCAGCGCCGCGGCGTTGCTGGGCAGGCCGCGGGCGGCGCGGATCTTGTCCACTTCGTCCAGGACCGCCTGGATGACCTGGGCATTGAGGGCCAGGCTGCGGTACTCGATGGCGAAGGCCCAGCCATTGACGGCCAAGGTCACCAAGGCCAAAGCGGCGTGCAGGTACCAGGGCCAGGCCTGGAGCTGGGCGCCGGCGCCGGCGGCGGCGGTGGCGATGCCGGCCAACATACTGAACAAGGCCGGCGGAAAGGTCGCCCGCTTGAGCGCGCGCGTCAGCCGCGGCAGCTTGTCGTCGGGCAAGCCAAAGGCCAGCCCCACTTCCTTCACCCACCGGCCGGTCCCCAGGAAATAGGTGAAGATCAGGCAATGGATCAGCAAGATGCCGATGGCCGTGGCCAGGCCCAGGTAAAAATGCACGATGAAAAGGTCTTTCTTGGTTTCCGGCACGTCTTGAAAAAAAGAGAGAAAGCCGACCGCGATGGTGGCCAGCATGGCCAGAGTGATGACGACGGCCAGCGTGAGGAAGGTGCGAGTCATGGATGACGCTCAGGTCGGGCAATATCAAGCAAATCTCAGATCAGCGTATTAAAGACCCCAAGGCTGCCAAGATCATGATGGAGGGGCCGGGTGTACCCATTGTTTCCGGACCTGTTTGCTGGATTCTCCCAGAAGAAGAAGAGCAGGATGAAGTGTAAGATTAGGAAGACGATTAGGAACAAGATTAAGAGTGAGAGAAGGATCTGATGGGGGGGGTCTTACTCGTAATCTTTATCTTGCTCCTAGGCCCTTCGGGCTTTGGCGACAAAAAGTTGTCGCAAACTGATAATCAATAATTGCCAATTACCAATTGCCAATTACCAATTGCCAATTGAAAAAACCTGGTGCCAATTGGAAAAACCTGGTTGAATCACTTCCAAAATTGGCAATTGGCAATTGGCAATTGGCAATTTTTCACCTGCCCCGAAAGGGGCCATTTCTTCCGGGCAGGGTCCCGGAAGAAGCGTAGTCCTCTTCCTGATCTTAATTGTACTCTTAATCTTTCACTCTTCTTCGGGTACGTGAGAGGTCCTCGGAAACGGTGGGCACACCCGAGGGGCTGGATTATTCCAGGAGGTCTTGCTTTCCCTGTGCGCCGGCGTCTACCCGAGTCGGATCGGTCCTGGCTATCTCAAGTCGTCTCCATCCGCCCAGAATCGCCGGGAACCTCTTTAGACTTTTCCGAGGGCATCGCCTGTAAGGCCGGTTGTCAAATGACCGGGGCTGCGGCCGGGGAAAAAAAGTGCAGAACGGGTTCATTCTATGCCGGCTGAGACAGATGCATGCGTGGTGCGTCAAGAGCAACTTTAGCCAGGAAAGAGATTTTCGCCGTCCGCCCCGCGGATGCGGTGGGAAAGGCCGCCGGCGCGGTTTTTCCCGGCGTCTGGCGGGGGTTTCCGCTGGCGGCGGCGGCGTCCGTGGGTAATGTTTGCGTGCCCGAACCGTGACGTTCTCCGCGGTGAGACCCGGTTCGGGTCGCACATCCCGTCAAACAGGGTGAGGACACATCTCATGAGAAAGATCCTGGTTTTTGGCGCTTTGGCCCTGGGCCTGGCACTGGGCAGTGAGCAAACCGCGTCGGCGTGGGTGAACTTCAAGTTCGGCGCCGGCATCAACTGGAACTATCAAAGCGGCGGCAACAACACCTTGTGGGGTTTGTTCCGCAACGGCCAGCCGCCAGGACCGGATGGCCAACAATTCGGGCCCGGGGGGCAAACATTCCCGGGCCACCCCCAATTCGGGCCGCAGAACTTTCAGTACTTCGGCAATCAAGGCTACAACCCTGGCGTTGGCCAGCAGACGGTCCCGACCGACGTCCCCGCCTTCCCCGCCCAGACCCCCGTGGCCCAGGCGTACGGGTATGGCCCGGTTTACCAGCCGGTCAGCTATAACCCGTACTACAATTCCGCCTACGGATACAGCGCGCCGGTTTACCAGCCGGTCAGCTATAACCCGTACGCCTATTCGCAACCGGCGTATTTCTATACGACCGAACCGGCCTACGGCTCCTACAACCAACCCATCTACTGGGGCCTGCACCGCTAGGCCAGGCCAGGGCCCACCAAGCGACAGGACCTTTGTTCCTGTCGCTTTTTTTGTTTTTAGG
>CAZFGM010000148.1:0-12758 GCA_964518515.1 uncultured Alcaligenaceae bacterium
TGAAGCAATACCCCCCCCCGGTGGTCCGCCGCCCACCGCCGTGCTGCCCATAACCACGGTTATCAGACCGTGGACCCATTGAAGCCTTTTCAGTAAACAAAGCCGACGCTGGGCAAATGCCCATAACCACGGTTATCAGACCGTGGACCCATTGAAGCTTCTGTTATATCTATTAAATCGGAACGTTTCTGTACATAACCACGGTTATCAGACCGTGGACCCATTGAAGCTATTGGTATTCTCATTGGGAATTGCCCTCTGTTTCCATAACCACGGTTATCAGACCGTGGACCCATTGAAGCTAATGTTATTTTATTAAATGTCAATAATCTGTTAACATCATAACCACGGTTATCAGACCGTGGACCCATTGAAGCAACTTTAGGTAAGAGAGTTATTAAAGGTAAAATAACATAACCACGGTTATCAGACCGTGGACCCATTGAAGCCTTTTTTCCGAATGCCCTTTTATAATCAGCTTTTTCCATAACCACGGTTATCAGACCGTGGACCCATTGAAGCATGTACAACCCGCAATCGGTCAAGTCCGCCGCGAAGCCATAACCACGGTTATCAGACCGTGGACCCATTGAAGCGGGACTATCTCGATTCTTAGCGCCAGTGGCATTCCCATAACCACGGTTATCAGACCGTGGACCCATTGAAGCCAGTTGTTCGAGGACGCCCCGAACCCGCCGCAAAGGGCATAACCACGGTTATCAGACCGTGGACCCATTGAAGCCTATGGGCGACGTGCGGGTATTAATCACCAAGCCCCCATAACCACGGTTATCAGACCGTGGACCCATTGAAGCGCTCATCCTCGGCGGCCAGGTTGGCGTGGCCATCCACCTGCATAACCACGGTTATCAGACCGTGGACCCATTGAAGCTACTCCTCTCCCCGATAGATTACCTTCTTACCTTCCATAACCACGGTTATCAGACCGTGGACCCATTGAAGCTCCGAGCGCGATTACGCGGTTGGCCACTGGCATCATGCATAACCACGGTTATCAGACCGTGGACCCATTGAAGCGCGAAAGTGCAAAGCCCGGGGCAACGCGTTCGGCAATTTCGCCTTCTCCCCCAACAGCAAACTGTTGGCTGCGAGTTGCTCCGACACGACGATTCTGGTTTGGCCCACCGCGGCTGCCGAAGCCAAGGCCGGCAAGCCGTTCGATAAAAACAGCTTGGCTCAGGTTCTCGGAAAAGGAAGGGCGACCGAAGCCTATGAGGCGATTGGCCGGATGATTGCCGATCCGGAGCGGGCGCTTTCCTTCCTTGAGCGCCGGCTCAACTCGATCCCCAAGGTTGACGCCAAGCATGTCCAGCGTCTGATCGCCGACCTGGACAGCGATCAATCGAATCAACGACAAGCGGCGATGAAGGAACTGGCTGGTCTCGGCACGCTGGTCGAACCGGCTCTGCGGGCCACCCTGTCTGCGAAAAAGCTGACCTTGGCGTCCCAAGGGCGAATCGAAAAGCTCTTGCTTGATCTGGACGACAGACAGCCAGCCATTTCTGCAGAGGACGTTCTTCACGTGCGCGCCGTTCAAGGGCTGGAGCGGATTGGCACGAAACGGGCTCGGCAAGTGCTGGAGAACCTCGCACAGGGGGCGGAAATGAGTCCACGTACACGGGCCGCGCTTGACGCGCTGCGGCGGTGCTCCTAGTAGTAAGCCGCCCGGTAAGTTGGGGAGAGAAAGCACGCTTTTACTGAACTTGAGTAATGGAGGGACTTGGAAAAAGACTGCCGCTCGAAAACGCGCGTCGAAATGTCGGACCGACGCGCGTCACGGAGTGCTTCCGCGACGATGACCCACCTCGAGACGTTGGATAGAGGTTTAATGCGCCTTCATTCGGCCTGTCCGCCCGCGCCCACGACCGCATCCTGCGCATGGCCCGCACCATCGCCGACCTGGAAGGCGCCGAGCAGATCCAGGAAGGGCATTTGACGGAAGCCATTGGTTACCCGACGCTATCGGAAGCTGTGGAAGCGGTGAGGATGCAAGACAATTGGCGAGAAGTGACCATTGATTGAAGAAGGCCCGCCGTCACTGGGCGGGTATTTACCCTGGAGGAAACGAGCTGACGCATCGATTGCAGACGAAAGTCATGAAACAGGGCACGGACCCGTTCCCACAGGCGCCGCTTGCGGCAGTTCGCCTCTGCGTGTCGCAGGGCACAAAGATGCCTTTCAAGTTGAACTCGTTGTTCTGGCGTTCTTTCTCGAAGGCCAAGAGCGATGGGGCCTTCAAGGCGAAGACCGCGAACCCGGCTATCAAGCTATCGGCCAGGGAAATGTCCGGTTCGGGCCGCAGGTCGGGGACTTTCTTGAATTCCGAGCGCAGCATTTTGTAGAGGGCATCGGCGGAGAGATGTTGGCGTGCCGTCCTGGCGGTGTATTGCACCCACCCCTTGGCAGACTTCCGCGGCTATGGTAGAGTTTTTGCTTCGTTCCGGTGGGATCCTGGTAGGTGCCGCGAGCGGCACGCGGAGTCCGGCTCGGCTCGCCGGACCTACGGCTGACGAGGGGGGACCATGCACTTTGGCCTGTACGCGGAACTGCAAAACCCACCGGGCAAGCCACATGCCGAATTGTACGCCGAAATCCTGCGGCAGATGGAACACGCCGACCAGGCGGGGTTCGACGTCTACTCGATCATCGAGCATCATTTTTTCCCGGAATTTTCCATCTCGGCCAATCCGCTGGCCCTGATCTGCGCCGCAGCCCAGAAGACGCGGCGACTTCGCTTCCGCGTGGCCCTGCACACCTTGCCGCTGTCCAACCCCATGCGCCTGGCGGGCGAGATCGCGGCGGCCGATATCCTCACCGGCGGGCGCTTGGAGACAGGGCTGGGTCGCGGCCATGCCTGGCTGTTTGCCCGCAGCGGCGTCGATCTGGCCGACAGCCGCGGCCGCTTCGACGAGGCGGTCGAAATCCTCGTGCGGGCCTGGACCGAGGACAAGTTCAGCTACGAGGGCCGCTTTTTCCGCTTCCAGGACCTGACGGTCGTGCCGCGGCCGCTGCAAAAACCGCATCCGCCGCTTTATACCGGCGGCACCAGCCTGAGCACCTATGAGATGGCCGGGCGGCGCGGCTGGGGCATGTTCCTGCCGCCGTTGTTGCCGTTTGCCGCCATGAAGCCGTCCATCGACGCTTACCTGGAAGCGGCCCGCCAGGCCGGGCAGACGCCGCGAATCGTCTACATCCGCCCGGTGTACCTGGGCGACGATGCCAAGCAGATCGAGCGCGAAGTCAAGCCGGCCCTTTTAAACTTCCTGGCCTTCAACGCCAGCCCGGTCAGAGGTCTGCCGCCGCGCGACGAGTTGATTGCCAAGGGCTACGCCTTTTACGCCAGCGGCGCTCTGGAGTCCCTGACGCGCCTGACCTACGAAGAAGTGCTGGCCCAGGAAATCGGCTTCGTCGGCACGCCGGACCAGGTGATCGCGCAAATCCGCCGCTTGCGCGAGAAAGCGCCGATCACCGAGCTGGCCATCGTCTCCAACTTCGGCGGGTTGGAGCACTGGAAGGTGATCAAGACCCAGGAACTATTCGCAAGGCATGTGATGCCGGCGTTTCGCGTTGTTTAGCGGGGAGCCGAGGGCGACGGCATCCGGTCGCCTCCGGCTCCCCGCTAAACGGAGGATAAAACATGACCCCGCACGAGCTGGAACAAATCTGGGCGGAACACATCAAGGGCGAATTCGTCACCAAGGACGTGGAGGCCACGCTGGCGACCATGGTGCCGGACGCTTCCGTCAACCACGTGCCGGTCAACACGGGCGGGCGGGGCCACGACCAACTTCGCGTCTTCTACCGCGACGATTTCATTCCGAGTTGGCCCGACGACCTCAAGATGGACCTGATCAACCGCGTCGTCGGCGACGGCCAGCTGGTGGAGGAATTGCGCCTGCGCTTCACGCACTCGAAGGTCATGAACTGGTTTCTGCCCGGCGTGCCACCGACGCACAAGCCGGTGGACATTCCACTCATCGTGGTCGTCCAATTCAAGGGGGACAAGCTGGCGTGCGAGCGCATTTACTGGGACCAGGCGACGGTGTTGCGCCAGGTGGGGCTGTTGTAATAAGAGGCGGTAAGTCTTTATTTTTCGCAGGAAATAAACGACAGGGTGCGTACCGTCCATACAATCGTTGGGCCCGCCGGCGCTGCCGCCTGGACCTGTCCGCCGCGGCCAAACCCGAAGCCCTGTCTTTTTGTTAAGCTACAACGAGGCGACAGAGATGATTTCGCTCCAGTAAGGCGACCGGGACTTGGAATCCCCCGTAGCCGCAGGCTAAAGCCTGCGGCTACGGGAGCCCGAAGCGCAAGCAAGGGATTCTGGCTAGCCCTTGCTGGCGCTTCGGGCTCAGAATACCTCAATTTCCACCGTGAAGTCCCGCTTCCCCCCTCTGCCGCGGCGGGATACCGGGTGAAACCGGGAAACGCCCGACAAGCGCTAACCCACCACGGTAATCTGCCGTCCCTGGATCTCGTTGGAACGGTTACAAGATTAGAAAGTCGGTCCTTTGCCCTTCGTGCCCAACAGGTAGTTGGCTCGAATCTGGTGGGGAGTCAACATGCGGGGGTAAATCGCCACCTCGTCCAGGCCGCCGATCAAGAAGCTGTGCAGGTCGCGGGTCCCCAGGCGCAAGGGGGCGGTCCCGGCAGTGGGCACAACGCCGAAGGTGCTGTACAAGGTCCCCGAGCTGGGCGGCCCCTGCTTGAACACGCCGTTGCGGTAGATGAGGACGCCGGCGCCCGGGCCGGGCGGTTGGTAGACGGCGACCACGTGAATCCACTGGCCCCTCTTGAGCGGTTCCTCGAAATAGGCGCCGGCGCCTTCGCCGCCGGACGCGTTCCAGAGGTACGCCGAGATGCGATTGGGCCGCGCCGACATGGTGCCGTCCGGCCGCGTGCGGCTGTAGAAGCGGAAACCCCACTCGAAGCGGCCTTTTTCCCCTTTGCCCAACCAGTGCACATACGGGTTTGCCGTTTCGCCCGCGAAGTCGAGGCGGTCCGGTCGCATCCAGGCCTCGACGGTCAAGCCATGCTTCCGATTGACACTGAAATCGCGATGGGCCGGGATGTGCACGAACGCTTTACCGGCCAGGCGGATAGCCCGGTCCGGATCGTTGCGGATGGCCCCCAGCTGGTGAAAAGCGGGCCTGCCGTGATAGGCGCCGTGGTGCTTATGTTTGGACCAGTCCCAGGCGGTTGGACCGTGCAACTCTCCCAGGCGCCAGTACCCAACTGGGCCAAGCGACAAAACATGCTTGGCATAGGCCGAGAGAGGGGAGGATGCTTTCCGCTGCACGGGCGGCAAAGCTGCCGCCAGCCCCGACCAGCCTACCAGCCCGGCCACCAGCAAACCGCTCAGGACCAGGACGCGTCGAATGTTCATAGGATTCCTCCTTTGCGCGGAGATCCGGAGGGCGGCGCCGCGCTTGCTTTCGGGGAACCGGCCCTAATTGAGCAACACTGCCCAATGTCGCCGGATGAGCTCCCGAAAGAATATCCCTTTTTCTCAACAGACCGGACAAGAAAGGATTCCTGTGCCGGGGATATTCCGCTCGTCGTGGTCGTGCAGTTTCGCGGCGACCAACTGGCGTGCGAGCGCATTTACTGGGACCAGGCCACGGTGCTGCGCCAGGTGGGGTTGTTGTAAGGGGGAGGGCTAATTCCCGCTGGGATAAACCCGGCGGCTCGCGGAAAACAGGATGCCATTTCACCAACCCTGGCCGGCTCATTCCAAGGGAAGCACGTTCCCTTTCGGCAAACCGAAATGGTCACGAATCGCCTCCTCGATTTTGGCCATGGTGGGTGGGATGGACCCGCCCGAGGCGTTTTCCCAAGCATTTCTTGTCCAGGGCGCACGACAAAGCCTTCGAGTATAGTCACCGAACAGATCCGGGCCCCCTCAGGAGGCGTCAAGGAAATCCAGTGAAATAAGGGAAGTGGTCGGCCGTGATGGGCATCTATAGTGCGGCCAGTTCGTTCATGTTTCCGCCGCGAACCAGACCGGAGTACTTGTGCAGCTCATCAACCAGGGGTCGGGGCAAAGTGACCAGAACGCGCTCAAATGACTTTTCTTTGCTTTCATGTTTTTTTCAAATCCTCGCTTCTTTGATATTCAATATATGTTCGGATATGAAATCCTGTCAAATGGCTTGAGTGGTACGACGAGGTAAAACCATGGCACGCTTCTATGGAATGTTGGGACTCTTGAGTTTCCTGGCCGCGGCGGCAGGTCAGCCGCCGGCGAAGGCGCCGTTGCCGGAGGGGTTGGTCGCAGCTGAAACGACCGCAAAGGCCGCGGCGGTGGTGTGCTTTCTCGAAGGCCCGGCCGTTGATGCCGGGGCCAACGTCTTCTTCAGCGACATTGCCGGCAATCGCATCCTGAAAATGGACGCCAAGGGAAAGGTGACCGTCTTCCGCGCCGATAGCGGCCGGACCAACGGCAACGCCTTCGATTCCCAGGGCCGGCTCATCAGCTGCGAGGGCGGCGAGCAAGGGCCCGGACGCCGCCGCATCGTCCGCACCGACATGAAAACCGGCCAGATCACCGTCCTGACCGATAAATACGAGGGCAAACGCTACAACAGCCCCAACGACGTCGCCGTGGACGGCAAGGGCCGCATCTGGTTCACCGATCCGCGCTACGGCGCACGCGATGATTTGGAAATGGACGTCGAGGGTGTTTACCGCATCGATCCGGACGGCAAAGTGACTCGGATTTTGACGCAGGACCAGGTGCACCGGCCCAACGGCATCGCCGTTTCCCCCGACGACCGCACCCTGTACGTGGTGGACAGCCATCCCAAGCCGGGCGGCAACCGCAAGATCTGGGCGTTCGACATCGGTCCCGGCGGCATTCCGAACAAGCCGCGCCTCGTCTACGATTTCGGCAAGGGCCGCGGCGGCGATGGCCTGAAGGTGGACGTCAAAGGCAACCTCTGGGTCACCGCCGGCATCAACTTCCCACGCGGCAACTCCGGCGAATCCCTCGACGTGCCGGCCGGTGTCTACGTCATCTCCCCCGCCGGCAAACTCCTCGGCCGGATTCCCATCACCGAGGACCTGATCACCAATCTGGCCTTCGGCGGCCCCGACCGCAAGACTCTGTTCGTGACGGCGGGCAAGACGCTGTATCGCCTGCCGGTGAATGTGGCGGGACACGCGGTGTATCCGCCGCCGCCGCCATAGCTATCACGAGTCGCCGTTTCAATAAGCTTCGCCCCGGCGAGATTCGATCAATAATCCGCCACCGAGCCGTCGCGCAGGTACTGGACGGGCCAACGGAAGCGCTGGCCGGGGTCGGCGGCGAGCTTGGCCAGGGCCTTCTCGTCGATAGCGACGCCCAGGCCGGGGCCGCCGGGCAGCGCGGCGTAGCCGTCCTTGTCCACGGTCCAGGTCTTCTTGGCGAACTGCTCGCCCCACTGGATCGCGCCGGGGGAAGTCTCGTGAATCAACAGGAACGGAATGGAGGCGGCCACGTGCAGGCTGGCGGACGCCCCCAAGGGCGAGGTGGTGCAATGCGGGGCCAGCGGGACGTGGTAGGCCTCGGCCAGCACCGCGATCTTCTTCATCTGCGTGATGCCGCCGGTGTGGGCCACGTCGGGTTGCAAGACGTCGATGCAGCCGTTGTGCAGGTAGGCGATCATTTCCCAGATGGTGCGGTCGCGCTCGCCGGTGGCCAGGGGAATGCGGATCTGTTCCTTGAGGCGCTTGAAGACTTCGATGTTGCCGGGCACCGCGACCTCTTCGAGGAACAGAACGTCGTAGGGTTGAATGGCGCCGGCGAGCTGGATGAGCGTGGCCGGCGGCACGGCGCAGTGGGCGTCGAACATGACGGTGCCGTCGGGGCCGACGCGCTTGCGGGCGGCGCGGATGGCGTCCACCATGCGATTGATGTCGGCGGGGTTGCCGGAATGCTCGTAGATGCCGTGCGGCGGCACCTTTTGGGCTTTGTCGGTTGGGTAGACGCGAATCTTGTCGCGGCACGGACCGCCCAGCAGGCGATAGACCGGCACGCCCCACAGCTTGCCGGCCAGGTCCCACAGGGCCATGTCGATGCCGGCGATGGTGTGGACCATGAACGGCCCGCCGCGCATGTCGCGATGGGCGCGATACAGCTTTTGCCAGAGGTACTCGATGCGCGTCGGGTTCTCGCCGTCCAGCAAAGCGAACAGCGCGCGGGCCAGGGCCTCGGCGGCGGCCGGCTCCAGGGCGCTGACCTCGCCCCAACCGCTGACCTTCTGATTGGTTTGTATCTCGACATAGACCTTGCTGGCCACGCGATGGGTTCGCATGGCGCGAATGCGAATCGAGGCCCCGCGATCCTCGACCTGGGCGGCGGGATTCTGGGCAACCGCTTCGTTCAGGAGCAGGCTGCCGGCGGCAACGGCTCCCGCGGCTCCCAGTAGCGCACGACGGTCCAGCGCGGGACGATCTTGTTCATCACTCATGGCAAACCTCCTTCGGGATGGCAGCCAGTATCGAGTACGGCACGGTCCAGGTCAAGCGCCAAGGGGGACGCGATGGTAACTTGGGTGTGCCCATCGATTCCGGATCTGTTTTTTGGATCCGCTAGCTAGTGTCCATCGGAAAATTCATATGTTCTTGCGTGCAGCTGACATACGACAGAATTCTTTGGCGAAGATTCGGGGGGGCCAAAATGGGAAACAGCAGAAATCCTTGGATTTTCAACGATTTTGGCCTTTAGCGACATTAACCCTCTCAAATTCTTCGCTACGATATTTCGCCGTAAAGCAGCTGACAACTGACACTTACGAAGTTTTCCGACAAACACTAGCTAGCTAGAAGAAGAGAACGAGTAGGCTGAAGAGTAAGATTAGGAAGACGAGTAGGAACAAGATTAAGATTAAGAAGGATCTGATGGAGGTTTTTTTCTTACTCTAAATCTTTCTCCTAATCCTCTTCCTAATCCTTTCTCTCTTCTTCGAGTAGGGAAGCGAGGGTCCGGAAACAGTGGGCACCCCCGTTATACTCCCCGCGGTTAAGAATGAGGCTTTCGCTCTTGTAGCCGCATTCGCCAGAATGCGGGCTCCCAAGGAACTGTAAAGCGCCGTAGTACAACCATTTTGGTACAGTTCCTTGGGGATGTCTCGCGGTGCAGCCGCGTGGGGGGCTATGAACAGGCAGACGGCCCGCATTCTGGCGAATGCGGCTACCGGAAATCTTCTGCCCGCGTGCAGTAGCCAGCGAATTCCGGAGTTTCGCCCGGCGCGCGACAGCGGTCCGACTACATCCACGTTGCGGCGACGAGCCCCCCCCAATTTTTCCAATACCCGACCCTTCGGTACTTCGGTAGTGGCTTTGCAACGAAATAGTAGGTCAGGCTTTCCAGCCTGACCGAGCTAGCCCAATGTCAATCAACCTGGTCAAACGAGGTCAGCCTGGAAAGGCTGACCTACAAATGCGTTGCAAAGCCCTTCGGTAGTGTACAAAATGTTGGCTGGAAAATCTGCAAAGACAAAAAAATGCTGGCATTCCGCGCATGGATTGCCTATATTAACATTTCTTTGTGGTGTCCGCGGGCTGGTTGTGGGATGTCTTTGGAAAATGGAGTTCCCGGTCCCCTCATGTGCCCTTACTCCTGGGGAGGACCTTGGGATGTTCCACCGGTTTTTTTCTCTTCCCGTTATCCTCCCTGCCCGAATCTTCATTCCCCGTTTGCTTGAACCTGCCGGCCACTTGTCCAACCCCTTTCGACTCACAGACCTAAGAGGCTGTCCGAAAAGGGGACAGGACCCCGAGCCCTGTCCCCTTTTCGGACATCGATTGTCGCCCTCCTCCATGGTTCCGATGGCTGACCCCTGTACCGAGGATGGGCACCCATGAAAAACCCGGACCTAGCCCGTCCACGGTGTCGCAGCTTGATGGGGGTGCAAATCCTGGGCACCGGCAGTTACGTCCCGGACGGCGTCATCACCAATGATCACTTGCAACACCGCTTCGGCCGGGCGCCGGAATGGATCGTGAAGCTGACCGGCATTCGCGAGCGCCGCCATGTCCTGGGCAACCAGGCCACCAGCGATCTGGCGGTGGAAGCCGCCCGCCGCTGCATCGAGAACGCTCGCGTCAATCCCGCCGACATCGACCTGACTCTGGTGGCCACCGTTACGCCGGACACGACGTTTCCGTCCACGGCGTGCCTGGTGCAAGATCGCTTGCAACTCCGCTGCGCCGCCGCCGATCTGGGCGCCGCCTGTGCCGGGTTCATGTATGGCCTGGTGACGGGAGCGGCCTATATCGTATCCGGGGCCAGCAACCTGGCCCTGGTCATCGGCGCCGATTGCATGTCGCGGGTCACCGATCCGGATGATGTGAAGACCTATCCCTTGTTTGGCGACGGCGCCGGCGCGGTGCTGCTCGGCCGGGGCCGGCCGGACCAGGGCTTGATCCGCTATTGCCTGGGAGCGGAAGGCAGCGGCGCCGACCTGTTAAACCGGCCCGGCTGCGGCAGCCGGCTGCCGCCGAGTCCGGAAATCCTGGCCGAAGGCCAACATTATCTGAAAATGAACGGCCGCGGCGTCTTCAACTGGGCCGCCTCCATCCTGTGCGACAGTATTCAAGAAGTGCTCCGCGCCTGCGAATTGCAATCGAGCGACATCGACCTGTACATACCGCACCAGGCCAACATCAAGATCATCAACGCCGCCATCGACGTCATGCGCATTCCGCGCAGCCGGGTGTATTACAACCTCGACCGTTACGGCAACACCTCGGCGGCCTCGGTGCCGTTGGCCCTGGATGAAGCCCGCGGCGAGGGACTCATCAAGCCCGGACATCGCATCGTTCTCAGTGGTTTCGGCGCCGGCCTCGCCTGGGGCACCGCCGTCCTCCGCTGGTAACCGGCTTGCCGTTTCGCGCACGCAGAATCCAGTCAACAACCTACCCCTTCTTCCGTGTCAGGGAATCGAAACGCTGGGCTTCTTCCCGGCTGATCAGGCCGTCGCCGTCGGTGTCGATCCGGCGAAATTCCTCGTCGGTGCCGAGGAATTCGCGGCGCGAGACGTCGCCGTCGCGGTTACGATCCATTTTCTGAAACCACACGGGACCTTTGCCTGGCCTCACTCGCTGCGGCGGTGCCTCTCCGGTAATGTCGATGAAGGCGGCAAAATAGTTGCCCTCGAACTCCGCGGGTCCCTGGCGGAACTCCACCAGAAAACTGCGGGGAAATTCGGTCGCGTCGAGGAAGCCGTCCTTGTTGCGGTCGAGCAGGTCGAGCAGCTTGGGCAGCCGGCGCAGCTCGCGCACGCTCAACCGGCGATCGCGGTCCGTATCGAGCAGGTCAAAGAGGCCCTTGCCGTCTTCGGCAAACGTCATGGTGACGCAACTGGCCCGCATCTGCTGAATGAGCGGCCCCCAGCGGTCGAGGAATTTGTACACCTCCTTGTCGAAAATCTTGCCGTCGCCGTCGGCGTCCAGGAGGCCGAAGAGGGCATGGAACGAGGGCGAGAGCCGGGCTTCGGCGCGGTCGAGGTAGCCGTTGCCGTCGCGGTCGATGGCCTGGAACTCGGCCATGAACATGGCCTTGAGGGCCTTCACGTCGTTTTCCACCTTGACGGCGTCCAGCTTGAAGACGACGCGCGCCGGGCCGCGATCCAGCGTGACCGCGCCGCCGTCACCCAGAACCTTGTGCCCCTTGGCCTGGACCACTGCCAATCCGGCCGTTCCGCCCAGGCGGAGGCGGAACTCGAGGTCGGGCCGTTTCTTGCCGAAGTGTTTCAGCTCATTGGCGTCGAGGAAGCCGTCGCCGTTGCTATCCAGGCCGGCGAAATCGGCCGGGGCCAGGCCCAGGTCCTTGGCGGTTAGTTTGGCGGTGATAAAAGCGACGATGTCGTTGCCGGTCTTTTTGGCGCGGTAGCGCAGGGCCAGGCGCTGGGCCAGGGGCACGGAGATTTCGCCGGGGGAAAGCAAGAGGATTCGTTCTTCCGGGTTTGGAAAAGTTGTCCCGGAAAAATACCTAAGGTCGCGACTTCGAAGCGAGTTGTCGGCCGGCACCAATTCCTCGGCCGAGATCATTTCATCCTCGTCGGTATCCAGCTTCGGCAAGGCGACCAGGCCGGCGGCCAATTCTTCGCGCGATAGCTTGCCGTCCTTGTTGGTGTCGAGAAATTTGAAGAGGGCTTCGTTGACGTCGCCGGTGTTTTCGGTGCGGAGGACCCCAAAATAAGCTCGGTAATCGTTGGTTTCCTGGTTGGTAGAAAACTGGAAGGGAGGGCCCTGGCTCCGGTAGTAGGCGGCCAGCTCATCGCGGCTGACCTGGCCGTCGCCGTCGGCATCGAGGGTGGCAAAGGCCGGCGCCCCGGCCATTTTCCCGCCAAAGACGCGCGCATAGTCGCGCGGGAAAAACAGGATCGCCGGCGGCACCTGGCTGGCTTCCTTCGCATCCAGGTAGCCGTCGCTGTTGGCATCCAAGTGCTTGAAGATGGCCGTGACGGCCTCTTCCCAGCTCTGCTGTAGCGGCCGGCCGTCAATTTCGATGTGGAGGCGGACCAAGAGCGGCGGCGGATCGTCCAAGAAGACAAAGTCCTGGAGGCCCGCCGGCGGAGGTTTGGCTGCCTTGTCCTGGGCGGAAATATTCCCAAGGCCAATTGCCAGGACCAATACCACGCCCGGGAGAAATCGCAAGGATTGCATGGGGGACCTTTCAGATGAGTTTCCGGCGTTCAGTCGTAGGATAGGCTTCCAGCCTGTCCCAATTGGCCGATCTTGCCAAAGCTCGA
>CAZFGM010000149.1:0-12747 GCA_964518515.1 uncultured Alcaligenaceae bacterium
CCCTGGTAATTGTTGTTGCCGTTGTACGATGCCAGGACACGATGCGTGCCGGCGGCCAGGCTACTCGTCGTGAGTTGCGCTTTGCCGTTGATCAAGTCAACGTCGTAAGGTCTCGTGTCGATAAAGAACCGCATCTTTCCCGCCGGCATGTCCTGGCTCGGATCGGCGGCGCTTACCGTGGCCGTGAACGTCACCTGCTGACCGGAGACGGAAGAGTCCGGGGAGGCGGTCAGCAAGGTCTTGCTGGGGGCCTTGCTCACCGTGATGATGATTTGATTTGCCGCGGCCTGGGCCGGGCTCGTGCCAAGGAAATTGTCGCTGCCAGCGTACGAGGCGCTCAGGACGCGGTTTCCGGGGGCCAGGCTGCTGATCGTGAACTGCCCTTTCCCGTCGATCAGGTCCACGGTCTGCTTGGCCGCGCCATCGACCAGGAGTGCTACCTTTCCTGTCAGTGTGCCCGAGCCGGGCGCTGCCGCGCTCACGGTGGCCGTGAAGGTGGCCGGCTGGCCGAAGAAAAAACCTCCGCTTGGGCCGTAAGTCAAGGTCGTCGTGGTGCCGGCCTTGTTCACCCTTTGCGTGAGCGTATCCAACAGGCCGTTGTATTCGGCCGTGATGAAGTACGGCGCGGACGACGCGTTCAGAGCCGGACCGGGCAGCGTCGCCACGCCCTGAACAACCTCGGCGGACCGAACCTCCCTGGTGTCGCCGCTCTGGATGGTGAAGCGAACGAGATTCCCTTCGGTCCCCGCCGGCGCGGGCGAAACCTTGGCACTGATCACCAGGCCGCCATACACCGCGTTGGTCCCAGTCGAGACGACGGTCACGCTGGGCGGACGAAGGATGTTGACCTCGGCCTGGGCAGTTCCGATTGCTCCCTGGGAATCGGTCACGCGCAGGGCCACGATCTGGCTTGCTTGCGCTTCCCAGGGCAAGAGCTTGCGCGGCACGAACGGCACCGACTGCCCCGCCGTCTCGAAAGCGCCGTCGCTGTTCAGGTCCCAGGAGTAGCTCAGCGCGTCGCCGTCCGCATCATTGGCCCAGGCGCGCAAGGTAGTGGTCTTTCCCGCCGTCGCGGTGTAGGCGCCCCCCGCATCGGCCAGGGGCGCGTGGTTCGGCCGGACCATGAAGGACTGGATGTCCGAGGCCGACAGCGCTCTGGAAAAGATGGCCACGTCGTCGATCAAGCCGTGAAAGCCGTTGCGGCTGCCGTCCGATTGCACGACGTTGCCGATGCGAAAATACTCCGCGGTCTCGTGGACGCCCTGGTAGCGGGGATCGTTGTAGGTGACCGTGGTGGCCGTCTCTTGACCATCGATGTAGAGCTTCATGCCGCCCACGCCCTTGCTCGGATCGTAGCCGGCGGCGACATGATGCCAGGCGGTGTCATTGAAACTGGCCAGGGTCTCAATGCCGCGGCGGTAGTCTCCGGTGCGATCAAAGAGCGTAAAGCTGATCTTTCCGTTGCCGTTCACCCCCAGGCTGTACTGCTGATTGCGCAGCGTACTGGTGACGGCGGCCGAATTGTATTTGGAAAGGAGCGTTCCGCCCCGTGTCGTGTCGGAGCGCTTCATCCACAGGCTGAAGGTAACCGGCTGATCGTTGACATGGCCGAAATTCAGGCCGGGGCCGTTGGGAACGAGCACCTCGTCGTTGCCGCCGTTGAAGAGAAAGGCCTGGCCCGAGCGCCCGGGCGCGAGGGTGGCGCCGTTGAGCACGCCGTGGTTGGCGCCGATTTGATCCTTGGCGTTATCGTCAGCGGTCCACCAGCTCAGCAGGTCCTCCATGGCAGGCGGCGTGTCTTCCAACTCGCCCTCGGCACTTGCCGTGCCCATGGGATCGAAAGCTTCGACCGTCGCCACATTCTGGGTTCCGTCCGAGCCGCCGGCCAGGTACAGCTTGCCATTGATGACGCCGCCGGCCATGCCGGACCGCGGTGTCGCCATGGGGGTCGTCAGTGTCGTCCAGGTGTCGCTGGCAGGGTCGTATTCCTCGACCACGCCAATCGCCTTTGTGCCGTCGTAGCCCCCCGCCACGTATAGCTTGCCGTCGATGAAGTCCGCCGCCCCCTGCCAGCGCGGTGTCGGCATCGAGGCCTTCGTGGTCCACTGGTTCGTGGCGGCGTCGAACACATCCAGCACGGGTGACGGCCGGCCCGAGCCATCGCTGCCCCCCACGACGTAGAACTTTCCGCCCAGGGCGGCGCCCATGCCGTCCGGGTGGTATTGCGGCGCGTCCGGCCCGGTAGTCCAGGAGTTGGTCGTGGTGTTGTAGATGGCCAGCTGTTTCACCCAGCCGCTGTAGCCATTGCCGGCGGTCAGCAAAAACACCTTGTTGCCGTCGGCGCCGGCCTGGGTGTGCCCGTTGTAGCCGGAACCGGGAATCCGGGGGCCCGAGTTCCAGGTATTCGAGGCTGGGTCATAGATGGACAGCGTGTTGCTCGGCAAGGGCGGCGAGTTCGTCCAGCCGCCGAGCATGTAGATCTTGCCGTTGGATGCAACGGCGGAGCCGGCGTAGCGGCCCGTGTCGCCGCCGTAGTTCGGCGCGTTCAGCGGCGCCGCCGAAGACCAGGCGTTGGTCGCGGGATTGTAGCTTTCCACAACCGGCGTATCGCGGCCGTTGTTGCCCCCGATCGCGTACAACAGGCCATTCAGCACCGCGCCTTGCAAAGACGAACGCGCCATGGCCATCGACGCCAGTCCCGTGGTCCAGCCCGCCCCCGTGATCGCCGGCTTGGAGTCCGGCGGCGGCACGATCACGATGCCGCCGCTGGGCACAGGCGCCGGAACCGGCGCCGGCGTTTCCTTGAAAACAATCGCGAAGGCGGCGTGCGGGCTCTTGATGGTCGGCCGCCACAAACCGAGCACGTTGCCGCGGTAGTAGTAATTCACCTGCGTCCACTTGATGGCGAAATAAGCGGTGTCCACGTCCTTGCGGTGCAGAATGGAATTAATGATGTCGTCGATACCGGGATGCCCGCCCTTCACCTTGGCTTTGAGCCAGTTGGCGATGTTGGCTGCTTCGGAAGCCAGTTGCTGTTTCAAGACCTCGAGGCTGGCGCTGAGGGTGGCACCGCCGCTAAAAATAGCCGCCGTGGTGTGAATGGCGAGCGTTTCCGGGCTGGCCCAGTTGACAAAATCACGCGAGGCGAAATAAACGTTGTCGGCCCCGTAGCGGTGGTTCAGGGCATCGCGGACCTGGTCATAGTTGTCGTCGGTTTTCAACACACCCACTTTTTTCAGGGCAGCGACGAGCGGATTGAGCAGGCGGCCGGGATTCTTGATGGTTTTTTTGACCTCGGCGATGAGGTTGTTGATGGCCTTCTCTGGGTCCTTGACGGCATCGATGACTTTCTGAACCATGTCCTTGGCGGTGTTGACCGCCTCGATGAGCGTGTTCACCGTTTTCTTGCCGGCATCGACGATAAAATTCACCGTTTTCTTAACGATGTTGACAATACCGTTGCCGATGTTGCGAAAAACCCTGGTGATTCGGCTGAAGAAGCCGAGCATGTCCTGAGAATCGATCCGGCCGAGGGGTTGCAGCTCGAGCGTGTTCAAGGGCGCCAGCGAAGTCCAGGAAACGGCGGTGCCCGCGGGCAAACCGAGGGCGGCGGCCACGTTCAGCCGCCGGCCGCTGCTCGTTTTCCCTTGCAGCTCCGGCAGAAGGTCGCCGGTTTGGACCAGGTGCGTGATGAGTTGGTCGGCCGTCCACTCGGGATGCAGGCCGCGCATTAGGGCGGCGGCAGCCGACACGTTCGCCGCTGCCAGCGACGTGCCGCTGGCCACGCCGTAGGCATCCTGGGGCAAGGTGGTGACAACATCGACTCCCGGCGCCGCCAGCAGCACGCTGCCGGCGCCATAGTTGGAGAACTCGGCCAGACGATCCTGGGTGCTGGCGGCCACTTTCACCATCCAGCTCAGGCCGGGAACCGCGACTTCCACCGCGCTTTCATTTCCCGCCGCCGAAACCACCAGAACGTCCTTGGCCTGGGCCGCGGCCAGGGCCTGCATCACTTCGGCGCTGTGCGGGTGTTTGATGCTCAAGTTGATGATGTCGGCGCCCTGATCCAGCGCGTACTCGAGGGCGCGAACCAGGGCCGCTTCACTCACCCGCCCCTGGGCGTCCACGACTTGCAGCGGCATGAGTCGCACACGCACTCCCGGCACTTCGAGGACCTGGGCCAGCGAGGCCATCGCCCCCGCCACCGCCGTGCCGTGCACATGCGCCTGCGCCACCTCGGGCCGGTTGTTGACGAAGTCATAGCCGTGAACGTCATCGGCATAGCCGTTGTTGTCATCATCGATGCCGTTGCCGCCAATCTCCCCGGGATTGGTCCAGATCATGCGGTTGAGCGCGGGGTGGGAAATGTCCACGCCGGAATCAAGCACCGCCACCACCACGGGTTTTTCTTGCCCCGCCGGTTCGGCCAGCCGGGAGTCGATCCCGGCGACCTGCTGGCTCACCAGGGGCTGAACCGGTCCCGCCGGCCCAGGCCTCTCCAGCACCGCTGCCGCCAGCTCTGGATCCACGATCGCCAGGCTGGCGGACGGCTGGATGCGATCTTCGAGTTGTTCCAGGTGCGGCTGAAACTTTTTTGGATAGGTTTTGCGGATCATGGCTTTCTCCTTGGTGATTTGCTGGTGGTGGTTTCCGGCCGCTTCGACCCCGCCGTGAAAGGCCCACGCTCCCAAACGCTTCGCATGTCTTCTGTGACAAGAACTGAGGGAAAATTAGCCCCTTCGGGCCGTTTTGCGACAAAAGTTGTGGCAAACCGATAATAAAAAATTGCCAATTACCAACCATCCTTACGGATCGAGGATCCAGTGATAATTGCCGCAGGAACCATAGACGCTCCGGGGACCCCAATGAAAGCGGCCGCAAGTGCTCACGGCGTACAGGTCGGTGATGTCCTCGGGATGATCGCCAACGAACGGGTAAATGTCGCCCCAGGGCGGAATGGTGCCCCGGTACCGGCCGTTGATGTAGACGCGGATGTAGACATTCACCCGGCTGTCCACGTGGCATTCGCCGCCGATGCCCACGAAGGTTTCATCCGGTTCCCTGGTGTTTTTGGCTTCGGCCCGCACCCTCTTGGCCATGGCGGGCGTCGTCCCCTCCGCCTTTGACTCGATCACAATGGTTTTGCTGTTTTGGATGGCTGGTTTCAAATCCCGGGCCTGAGCCATGTTTCCAAACCCCAGCATCGCCAACATTGCCCCGCAGAACATTAACCGCTTCATGATCGTGCTCCTTTCAAAAGGTGTTTTGTCGTGAGGGTGGCTTTGCAAGCCGAAGCCACCCCCCTCACGGAAATCATCAAAAAACGCCGGCAAAAACCGACAAGGTTTTCCAAGCCGTAGGCGAATTCGCCAGAATTCGGGGTGTGCCTAGAGGTTGCCCGAACTCTGGCGAGTTCGGCTACCCAACAGAGCGCGGCCAACGCCCCAGGCTGGTGTGAAAAACGGGTTAGCCGTTTGGTTAGGCTACCGGGTGGACGGCCAGTGCGATCAGCGCCGGAACGGGTCCGACAGTGGCGGCGCGATGCGTGGCCCCGTCCAGATGGATTTCGGCCACCGCGGCGTCGGCGTGGGCGGCCGAACCGGCTGGGTTGTCCGCGGCGGGGTTGACGGCCGCGGGGGCGCCGGCCGGATCGGCGCTACCGGCGGCCCGGCAATGGGATTGAGCCATTGCACCGGCCGCAGATTCAGATGCGGCGGCCGGACCCAACGCTTTTTGCCGCTCTGGGCCGATCCCTCCGACCAAGACAACAGCAGCAACCCCAGGGCCGCCATCATGACTAACCCGGTTCGTGCTCTCAACATGGCAAACCTCCTTTCAAAAAAGGTCTTGTCCCGTCACCAACAAAGGCGGCGGAATACGGGACGAGAGAAAATTCCAAGGGCCTTCAAACCCCTTCAAAGAAATCATCAAAAAACGCCGGCAAACACCGACAAGCTTTGGCAGATAAAAGAAAGGGTTTCGCCGCTCGGCCTGGCAAACCAATCAATTCTGTAGGGGTGGTTGGGAATCGCTTCATCACACGGGACATTCTCCGCTCCGCGCTCCACTTTTCTCTGCCTTGCTGCTCCATCCCTCGGCCACCCGATTACCCGTTGGCCCCTTGCAGGGGTCTGGCCGGCTGGTACAATTGGGTCGAATTCTTTGCAACGAAGGAAGTGTTTCCGCCCCGGGAGGCACGCATGTCTTCCCCCGGTTCGGTGACCGCCTTGCTGGGCCAATTGAAAGCCGGCGACGACGTCGCCTTGGCCCGGCTCAACCAGCGCTACTGGCCGTTCCTGGTGGATCTGGCCCGCCGCAAGCTAAAACCCGCCCTGGGTCATCACCGCGATGAAAGCGACGTGGCCAACCAGGCCTTGTGGAACTTGTACCAGGCCATCAAAGAGGGTCGCATCCCGCGTCTGCAAAACCGCCACGACCTGCTGGCGCTCTTGACTGTCATGGTCACCTGCCAGGCGGTCAATCAGATCAAGCATGAACTGGCGCAAAAGCGCGACCGGCGGAAGGTCATTGAAGAATCGGTGTTGCCGTTGCTCGAAGATGAGGCTTACACGCCGCTGCAGCAAGTTCTGCTGCGCGATTTGTACGAGCATTTTCTCAACGCCCTGCCGGAAAAACTGCGTCCCTTTGCCGAGCTATACCTGGCCGGCTACACCCACAAGGAAATTGCCGATCACCTGGGCTGCGTCGAGCGCACGGTCAACCGCAAAATCCCCCTGATCCTGGCGCGCTGGCAGGTCCTGGCGGCCGACAGCGTCCATCAGGAAGTCGGCGCCTTGGTGCAGACGGCGCGCCCGCAAGGCGGGGACGGGTGAACTGGATGCTTTCCTTCTCTTTCTCTTTCTCCTTCTCCTACTCTTTTCCGTTTACGCCTTGGAAGTGAGAGAAAGAGAAGGAGAAAGAGAAAGAGAAAGAGTAGGATAAAGATCATGGCAATACCTTTGGAATCTGGAAAGCCCGAGCCTTTATCCCTCCGGGAACGGATCGACGAGATCGCTGACCGGTTTGAAGCGGCCTGGAAAGAAGCGGTAACCGGGACCGGTTCACCGCCGCCCATCGCCTCCTTTCTGAACGAAGAAACCAGCGAGAGCCGCTTGGCCCTGCTCGGGGTACTGGTGCGAATCGATCAGGACTACCGCCTAAAGGTGGGCGAAAAACGAACGCTGGACGATTACTTGGCCGAGTTCCCCCAACTGCGGGGCCAGGAAACGCCGCCGGACCGGAACGTAAGGGAATCGGCCTCCGAGAAAGAAAAGACCAAGAGTCCCGATCGGCCCAAGGTGGAACAGCTATTGGAGTGCTGGAAGAATCTTTACCAGCAAGGCCAAGCCGTCTCGCCTGAGGAACTCTGTCGCGATTGCCCGGACCTTGTGAAAGAGTTGAAACGCCTGCTATTTCTCGAAGTCTTGAAGGGTCCCCTGACCGAAACCCGGGAGTTTTCTGCCCCCGATCCTTTCGCGACCCAGCCCGGAAGAATAACCCTGCTGGCCGCCCCGCGGACCGTTACTATTCCGGGTTACGAAATCCTCGACAAGCTGGGAGAGGGCGGCATGGGCGTGGTCTTTCGCGCCCGGCACTTGGCCCTCAAGCGCGAAGTCGCCCTGAAAATGATTGTCGGCTTCGCCGGCCAGGAACATCTTGAGCGCTTTCGCAGCGAGGCCGAGGCCGTGGCCAAGCTCCAGCACCCCCATATCGTGCAAATCTTCGACATCGGCGCGGCGGAGGGCCAGCCTTATTTTTCCATGGAACTGGCGGCGGGGGGCAGCCTGGCCCGGAAGATCCAGGGCCGGCCGCAACCGCCCCGCGAAGCCGCCGCCCTGGTGGAAACCCTGGCCCGGGCCATGCACGCCGTCCATCAGAAGGGCGTCATCCACCGGGACCTGAAACCTGGCAACGTCCTGTTGACCGCCGACGGCCAACCCAAAATTGCCGACTTCGGTCTGGCCAAACAAGTCGAAGGAGAACGGAAGACCGAGACCGGCATGGTCATGGGCACTTTCGAATACATGGCTCCGGAACAGGCCAAGGGCCAGTCCAAGGAAGCCACGCCGGCCACCGACGTCTACGCCCTGGGGGCCATCCTGTACGAGATGTTTACCGGTCAACCGCCCTTCATCCGGACCACCGATTTCGACACTCTGTTGCAGGTGATCGATAAAGATCCGGTCCCTCCCCGCCGGCTCAACCCGCAGACCCCGCGCGACCTGGAAACGATCTGCCTGAAGTGCCTGCGCAAGGAGCCGGGCCAGCGTTACGCCAGCGCGGACGAATTGGCCGACGATCTGCGGCGTTTCCAGGCCAGCGAGCCGATCCGGGCCCGGCCCGTCGGCCGTGCGGAGCGCGCCCTGAAGTGGGTGAAGCGCAACCCTGTGGTGGCCGCCCTCTTGGCCGCCGTCGTGCTGGCGGTCGGCACGGGAATCGCCGGCATTTATGTGAACTACCTCGATGCCCTTTACCAAGAGAATGTTGCTGTCAAGGAGCGCAATTCGGCCCAAAAGGCGAAAGACCAGGTGGAAGCGATCAACAGGTTCCTGGTGGAGGACTTGCTGGCGGCGCCTCGGCCGGAGGAATTAGGCAAGGACGTGCCGATGCGGAAGGTACTCGACAAGGCGGCCGTGAAGGCCGAGACGGCGTTCCCCGACCAGCCGGAGGTGGAGGCGGCCGTGCGTCTGGCCATCGGCGACTCGTACCACAGCTTGGGGTTGTATAAAGAAGCGGAGCTGCACTTGCGCCGCGCCGTCGAACTCCGCCGCGAGCATCTTGGACCCGACCACCCGGACACCCTGAAGGCGATCAACAGCCTGGGTAATGTCCTCATCGACCGGGGCAAGCTGGCCGAGGCCGAGCCGCTGTGCCGCGACAACTTGCAGGCGCGCCGTCGTGTCCTGGGCCCAGAGCACCCAGACACCCTTGCGTCGCTGGCAAACTGGGCCTACTTGCTTCAGAAGCAGGAGAAGAATTCGGAGGCCGAGCGGTTTTACCGGGAATGCCTGGAAGCCCAACAGCGCATCCTCGGTCCCGAACATCGTTCCACCTTGTCTACGACCTTTGGCCTGGCGCAGCTGCTCGACACTGTGGGCAAGCAAGACGAGGCCGAGCGATTGCACCGCAAGGTCTTCGAGGCCCGGCGCCGCATCCTTGGTCCGGAGCATCCGGAGACCCTGTATTCGATGAACGATCTGGCCTTGGTGCTCCAAAACCAAAACAAGCTGGACGATGCCGAAAAACTGTACCGGCAAACTCTGGAGATCGAACTCCGCGTCTGGGGCCCCGAGCACAGGGACACCATGACCACGACCGACAACCTGGCGGTCGTGCTCCATAGCCGGGGCAAGTTGAAAGAAGCGGAACAGGCGCACAGGCAGAACTTGGAGGCCGGCCGTCGCGCCCTGGGAGCCGAGCACCCGGACACCTTAAAGTACATGCGCAATCTCGCCTGGGTGCTGCGAGACAGGGGCGAGCTGAAGGAAGCGGAGGACCTGTATCGGCAGGCCCTGGAAATATCACAACGCGTTGGCGGCGCTGGTGACCCGGCTACCCATTACGTCATGGAAAGCCTGGGTATTCTCCTCATGAATCAGGGTAAGCTAGCCGAAGCTGAGGCGGTGTTCCGCAAGCTCCTGGAGAGCCGGCGCCGCATCTTCGGTCTGGAACATGCGGGGACCATGGACGCCATGGGCCTTTTGGGCCAAAGCCTTACAAGAGGCGGCAAGCTGGACGAAGCTGAGAGCCTAATCCGGCAGTGGCTAGACATCCAGAAGCGCGTGCTCGGCCCGGCACAACCGAAGACGCTTACGGCGATGCTAAACTTGGCCGGCCTGTTGAGCAGAACAGGGAAGCTGAAGGAAGCCGATGCTCTGTACCGGGAGCGGCTGCAAATTGCCCAGCGCGCCCTCGGCCCCGAGCGTCCGGAGACCATTTGGGCAATGGAGCACCTGGCCGGTTTCCTCGACAGCCAGGGCAAGCGGGCCGAGGCGGAGTCACTGTACCGCAAGGTCCTGGACAGCCGGCGTCGCGTCCTGGGTGCGGAGGACCCGAAAACGCTAGACGCGATGTGGTATCTGGGGCTGATGCTTTCCGAACGTGGTCAGCGGGAAGAAGCCGAGGATCTCTACCGCCAGCGCCGGGACATTCGAAAGCGCGTGCTCGGCCCGGAAGAGAGCGCGACGCTGTGGGCTATGAACGGGCTGGCTGGGTTGCTGAGGGTTCACGGCAAACGGGAGGAAGCGGAGCCGTTGTTCCGGCAAGTCCTGGAGGTTTGCCGCCGCCGCCTGGGCGACGAGGACTCCGCCACACTGGTCACCATGCATGATCTGGGGCTCTTGCTCCAGGACCAGCGCAAGCTCGATGAAGCCGAGCGGATGTTTCGCGACGCCCTGGAAGGCCTGCGGCGCACTGTAGGCCCAGAGAATTGGGATACGCTGAAGGCCATGAAAAGCCTGGCCGGGCTACTGGAAACGAAAAAACAGCTCGAGGAGGCCGAACGTCTTCGCCGTGAAGTGCTGGAGATCCACACGCGCACAATGGGCGCCGAGAGCCAACACGCGCTGTCTGCGCAGTTTGAGCTACTAGCTCGAATGCAAGCGGACCAGGGTAAGCTGGACGAGGCCGAGCGCCTGAACCGTAAAGTCCTGGAGACGGCGCGCCGCGCCCTGGGCCCAGAGCACGCGCACACGTTGATCGCGCTGGATCACCTCGCCTCCCTGCTCGCCGATCAAGGCAAGGTGGACGAGGCCGAGCGGCAATACCAGGAGGTGTTCGCGGTGAGGCGCAAGAACCTTCCCGCTGGCCACAAAGACCTTGCTCCAACCCTGGTCGGTCTGGGCGGCGTGCTAATGACAAAGGGCCAGGCCAAGCAAGCCGAGCCCCTCCTGCGCGAGGCCCTGGACATCCGGCAGAAGACCCTCCCCCAGGACCATTGGCATGTGGCCCTGGCCCGGAGCGTGCTAGCCGACTGCTTGACTGCCTTGGGCCGGTATGAAAAGGCGGAGCCGCTATTGTTGAGCGGCTACGAGCAGATGAAGGTGTCCTCGGCCGCGCCGCCGCGGCGCGTTCGGCAGGCGCTGGATCGCATCATCAAGCTTTACGATGCCTGGAATAGACCGGAGCAAGCCGCGGCATGGCGAACCAAGCGCGCTAAGGCGACCAAGGCCAGATAAGTGGGCATTAACCGCGATTTGCAGGTCGCTTTTTAAATCTCAAGGCAGGTTCCGTGGTACAGGCACCCTGGCGGCCGACAGCGACCATCAGGAAGTGGGCGCCGTGGTGCAGACGGCGCGCCCGCAAGGCGTGGAGGGATAAGGGAGATTCTTTGGTTTCTCCTTTTCTTTCTCTTCCTCCTTCTTTGGATTGATAAGGAGAAAGAAATGGAGAAAGAGAAAGAGTAGGATTAAGGTCATGGCAATTCCTCTGCCACCTGGACTATCCGAGGCTTTATCCTTCCGGGAATGGATCGATCGGATTGCGGACCGCTTTGAAGCGGCCTGGAAGAAAGCCCTGGGAAAAGGCCGGTTAACGCCACTCATTTCTTCCTTTCTGGAGGAATCGAGCGGCGAACGCCCCCTGGCCCTGCTCGCGGTCCTGGTGCGGATCGATCAGGACTATCGCCTCAAGGCGGGCGAAAAACGCACCCTGGACGATTACCTGGCCGAGTTTCCCCAACTGCGGGGCTGGGAGGGAAAAACCTTGGCCTCGGACACCGGGACCGGGGGGCTCCCTGCCACCCACATCGCGCTTCCTTTTCCGGTGTATCCGCCCGCCCGGCTGCCACTGGTTCCCGGATACGAGCTTCTGAAAGAATTGGGCCGGGGCGGAATGGGAGTGGTCTACCAGGCGCGGCAAGTTAAGCTCAAGCGGCTGGTGGCCCTGAAGATGATTCGGGCCGGGGCCAGTCCGTCGGCCGAAGAATCGGCCCGCTTCCGCCAGGAAGCCGAAGCGGTGGCCCGCTTGCAGCATCCGCACATCGTGCAAATCCACGAGGTGGGAGAGCATGAAGGCCAGCCGTATCTGGTCCTGGAGTTTGTGGCGGGCGGCACGCTGGCGGACAAATTGGCCGGGACGCCGCAGCCGGCCCGGCAGGCGGCGACCCTGGTGGAAATCCTGGCCCGCGCCGTGCACGCCGCCCATGAGCGCGGTATCGTCCACCGCGATTTGAAACCCGCCAATGTTCTCTTACAAAAATCTTTCACCGCAGAGAACGCAGAGAACGCAGAGAAAGGGAAAGATCAAGTAGAATTCTCCGCGACCTCCGCGTTCTCTGCGGTGAATTGGATTGCGAAGATCAGTGACTTTGGGTTGGCCAAGGTTCTGGACGAAGAAAGCGGGCAGACCAAGACCGGGGCCATCATGGGCACGCCCAGTTACATGGCCCCCGAACAGGCCAAGGGGCTGTCGCGCGACATCGGCCCCTTGGCCGACGTCTATGCCCTGGGGGCCATCCTGTACGAAATGCTGACCGGCCGGCCGCCGTTCAAGGGCGAAACCCCGCTGGACACGGTGGAGCAGGTCCGCGCCCAGGAGGCGATACCGCCGCGCCGGTTGCAACCCAAAGTGCCGCGCGACCTGGAAACTATCTGCCTAAAGTGCCTGGAGAAAGTGCCGGGAAAGCGTTACGCCAGCGCCGCGGACTTGGCCGACGACGTGCGGCGGTTTTTGGCCGGCGAGCCGATCCTGGCCCGGCCGGTCGGCCGGATCGAGCGGCTGTGGCGCTGGTGCCGGCGGAATCCGGCG
>CAZFGM010000150.1:0-1292 GCA_964518515.1 uncultured Alcaligenaceae bacterium
GAAATGGCAAGAGCAGAAAAATCAGGAAAAGGAAGGCACCTTTATTTCGGAACACCGCCAGGCGGTGCTGCTGGCCTTGCGCCAGCTCACGGGCAAAGACCCGGGGACAAGTGCCGCCGCCTGGCGCCGGGCCCTCGCTCCCAAGGTCCCGCCAGAGAGAAGGTGGTCCAGCCCGTGCTTGAAGTGACCTTTGCCCCTGTTTACGTTTCGCGCACGCCCCAGCGCTTGCAGGGAGTGTCCCCTTTGGAAGCGCTGGGCCGAACGCTAAACGTAAACGGGGGTTTTAACACCTTTCCTGATCGTGCATCCAGGCCCCGCAGCGGTTCACGTTAGCCATGGAAACCCACGTCATCCCGCTGCGCGGCGTGCGCGTCCACAATTTGAAAGGCGTGGATGTCGATGTGCCGTTGCGCCGGCTGACGGTCATCACGGGGGTCAGCGGCGCCGGCAAGAGCAGCCTGGCGTTTGATACCCTGTACGCCGAGGCCCAGCGCCGCTATTTGCAAAGCTTCTCCGCCTACACGCGGCAATTCCTCGAGCGCCTGGACAAGCCGGATGCCGATTTCATCGGCGATGTGCCGCCGGCGATCGCGGTGGCCGCTCGGGCTTTGCCGCGCGGCCCGCGGGCTACCGTCGGCACCCTGACGGAAATCGTCGATTACCTGCGGCTGTTGTACGCCCGCGCCGGCACCCTGGTCTGCTGGCAATGCGGACAGGAAGTGCGCGCCCAGCAGCCGGCGGATGTGCTGGCCGCGGTGTCGGCCTGGCCGGCGGGGACCCGGTTTGCCGTCGCCTTTGGAAGCCGTCCCGAAGCGGCCAGCGATCGTGCGGCCTGGGTCGCCGCTCTTCAGGAAGAAGGTTTTGTCCGCGTGCAAATCGGCGGCCAGGTTTTCCGCCTGGGCGAACAGGATTTGCCGCCCCTCAATGACACCGTACCGGTCTGGGTCCTGGTGGATCGCCTGGAAGCGGGCAAGAATCTGGAGCGTTTGACGGATTCGGTCGAAACCGCCTTCGCCCGGGGCCAGGGCCGGATGGCTATTCTCGCTGAAAAAACCGAGCTGGTTTTCGATCAGCGCCTGGTCTGTCCGCGCTGCAACATCTTCTACCCCACCCCGGAGCCGCGGCTGTTCAGTTTCAACGATCCGCTCGGCGCCTGTCCGACCTGCGAGGGAACGGGAATCGCTTCGGCAAAAACCAGGGACAAACAAACTTGTCCCACCTGTCAAGGCGCCCGGCTGAACAATCAGGCCTGGATTGCCCGGATCGGCGGTCAGACGATTGGCGCGCTGTGC
>CAZFGM010000150.1:1392-12700 GCA_964518515.1 uncultured Alcaligenaceae bacterium
GAACAATCAGGCCTGGATTGCCCGGATCGGCGGTCAGACGATTGGCGCGCTGTGCCGGAAAAGCGTCGCGGAACTGGCGGATTTTTTCGCGCGCTCCGATATTTCCGAATCCGATCGGCCTGGGGGAAAAGTGCTCAGCGAGCAAATAAAATCCCGGTTGGCTTTTCTCCAGGACGTGGAACTGGGATACCTGCCGCTGGATCGGGCCGCCGCCTCGTTAGCCACCGGCGAAGCCCAGCGCATCCGGCTGGCGGCCGCCCTGGGCTCGAACCTGGTCAACGCCCTTTACGTCCTGGATGAGCCTACGGCCGGCTTGCATCCGCGCGACACCGCCAAGCTCCTGGCCGTGCTGCGCCGCCTGTGCGAGGCCGGCAACACGCTGGTTCTGGTCGAACACGATCCGGAAGTGATCCAAGCGGCGGATCAGGTCGTGGACCTGGGTCCCGGCGCCGGCGAGGAAGGCGGCGAAGTCCTTTACCAGGGGCCGCCGTCGGGACTGGTAGTTTGCCAGGATTCGGTGACCGGAAGTTACCTGGCGGGTCGCCGGTCCCTGGCGGTTCCCAGCAAACGGCGGTCCGTGACCCACGGCAGCCTTCGCCTGCTCGGAGCAAAAACCAACAACCTGCAAAACCTGACCGTGGACTTTCCACTCGGGGTTTTATGCGTGGTCACCGGCGTCAGCGGCGCCGGAAAAAGCTCGCTGGTCCAGCACACGCTGTATCCGGGGTTGTGCCGCCGCCTACACAAAAAGTGCGCCGAGGAAACGGCTGCCGAGATGCACGGCGCGGGACAGATCAGCGACGTGGTGCTGATGAGTCAGGCGCCCTTGCCGCGGACGACCCGCAGCAACCCGGCGACCTACTTGAAAGTATTCGATGAGATTCGCCAGGTCTTTGCCGACACGTCGGAGGCCCGCATCCGCAACTTCGGTCCGCCGGCCTTCAGCTTCAACCAGCCCGGCGGCCGCTGCGAGGCCTGCGAAGGCCAGGGCGCCCAGACGGTGGACATGCAATTTCTGGCTGACGTCACCGTCACCTGTCCGGAATGCCACGGCACGCGCTTCAAGCCCGAGATCTTGAACGTCAAGGTGCGCAACCTGAACATCGCCGAAGTCCTGGCCCTGACGACGCGGGAGGCTTTTCGCTTTTTCCGCGCCCAACCGCTCATCGAGCGCCGCCTGAAAATGCTGCTCGACGTCGGCCTGGATTACCTGCGCTTGGGCCAGCCGCTGGACACCTTGTCCGGCGGAGAATGCCAGCGTCTGAAACTGGCCGGCCATCTCGCGTCCAGCCGCAAACCGCGCTGTCTGTTTCTGTTAATGGAACCCACCGCCGGCTTGCACCTGGCCGACATCGCCCGCCTCTTGGATTGTTGCGACCGCCTGCTGGAAACCGGCCACTCCGTGGTTTTGGTCGAACATCACCTGGAGGTGATAAAGTGTGCCGATTATGTCATTGATCTGGGCCCCGGCGCCGGTGCGGCGGGCGGGCGCTTGGTCGCCGCCGGAACTCCCGAGGAAATCGCCCAGGTTGCGGCATCCCTTACCGGGCAATGTTTACGCAAGGTTTTGAGTAATAGGTAGTACACTTCGTGTGCCGTTACACCCGGGGACTTTCCCAACCACCCCCATTCCACTGAGGGGACAGTTGGACCAGACCAAGTTTAACTTGGCTCCGAAAAACTGGCAAAACCGGAGCAAAAACCGAAGCGAACCGTGCGGGACGGGATCCAGACAAACCCACGAAACGCCACGGAGGGCGTTCCCTACAGACCTTTGCAAACCGTGTCGTGCACCCTTTTGTCCGCCATTTACAAGGTCCCGGATTTCGTTGGCAATAGTGGGAGGGGATGAGTTAAAGTAAGAGCGTAAGAAGGAGAGGAGCAAGAGCGCGAGTAAGAGCAAGAGTAGAAGAGTAGAAGAGAAGAAAGAGTAAGATATCTTCGAATCTGGAGTTGTTATGTCGCCGACATTCAAGCAGCTGACCGATTTTTTCCGTTCCCTGGGAGCCGACCAGGTCGGCCACACCGAGAAAACCTATCTGGCCCACGCCATCGGCGTCTACCGGGATTTACAGGCCTGGGGCTGTGACGAGGACCTGTGCCGGGCCGGCATGTTTCACTCGATCTACGGCACGGAGAAATTTCAGAAATTCGCCCTGCCCCTGGATCGCCGCCAGGAGCTGCGCGATCTCCTCGGGGACCGGGCGGAACGGCTGGCCTTTGTCAACTGTGTCATGGATCGAGCTTCCTTTGACCAGGCGGTCCGTCAAAGCGCCGGGCCCTACCGCCTCACCGATCGCTTGACCAAAGGAATCCTGGAACTGACGGCGGCGGAAATGGACGAGCTGTGCCGTATCCACCTGTGCGACTGGCTGGAACAGGTGCCCCGCTCGCGGGAGTGGAACTATCGCCGCCCGGCCTACCGCGCCCTGGCGGAGCGGCTGGGGGGCGCGGCCTTGGCGGCCTATGAGCGCGTGTTCGCCGTCGCGGTTTCTTGATTCCCTGGAGTGCCCGCAGTGAGAGGCGGTCCGAAAAGGGGACCGGACCCTTGATTTCTTTCGAAGAATAAAACTTACGGCAAGAATCGAGGGGTCCTGTCCCCTTTTCGGACAGCCTCTGCCATCATCCCAGCAGATGCACAATCCGCGCGGCGAAAATAATACCACCGACGAGGGCGGCCACCAGGCTGGCCAACAGGACGGCGCCGGCGGCGATATCCAGGCCGGGCCAGGCGCGCTGCCGGGTTTCCTCGTCCAGGCCGCGAAATAGCCTTTCCACGGCGCTGTTGAACAATTCCGCTGTCAGGACCAGGCCCATGCACAAAAGCAGCAGGCACCACTGCTCGAGCTTGCAGCCCAGAACCACGGCGGCGGCGACGACGAGGGCGGCGAAAAAGAAGTGCACGAAAAAACTGCTTTGACCGCGAATGCCCCATTTGAGGCCGCGCAAGGCGGCCGAGAATTTGTGCCGCCACGGCCGCCGTTGCTCGGTGGGTTCTCCTGGGACCACAGGCGTCGGCGGCAAGGCGGTCATGCCCTTCTCCGAGGGATTCGCTTTCTGGCGACTGCGGGTAGCCTACCAGGAACCGTTTTTTGCGTCGAGAGCGCCCGGCCGGAAACAGGGTTGTGCGAGAGCACCATCACCGGACCGCGGAACGGCCGGCTTGGGATAACTTCTCAATGCCTGGATAAATGTCCGCACGACTTGATTGACTTCCCGTGGACGGCTATAAACAAGGATGTTCCTTTCGGGAAATCCGTTTGGAGTCTACCGCCATGGAAACCACTCCGCTTGTCAACCAACCGACGGGGATAAAGACAAGGAAACCGGTCCTTGTGGCGGGTGGTCTGGGCGTGGCGGCCAGTTTGGCACTGACGCTTTTCTTATTCTGGGGGCGGAAACCCGAGTCCCCAACGCCGTCGGCGCCGTCCGCTCCCGTGCCGTGGCCCGAATCGCCGTATCTGAACGCCCGGCTCAATGTGAAGTATGTCGGCGACGAGGCCTGCGCGGGGTGTCATCAAGACCACACCAAAGGATACCGCGAGCATCCCATGGGACAATCGTTCTTTGCCAGCGACAAATTTCCGGTGCTGGAAAACTATGGCGATGCGAAAGGGATTACTTTTGATTTGGGGAGATGGCGCTATGCGGTGCGGCGGCAGGGGGGGAAAATTTTTCATAAGGAATGGTGCCAGGATGACCTGGGACAGGAACTGGCCGGGAAAGAGGTGGAAATCACGCACATGATCGGCTCGGGAATCCAGGGACGAACGTATATTTTTCACGTGGACGGCTTTTTCTTTCAATCCCCCATCAGCTGGTATCGGAAGGGAAATCGCTGGGACTTATCGCCGGGATATCAAAAGGCGGAAATCAAGTTAAGCTTTAACCGGCCCATCGGGGCGCGTTGCTTGTTTTGCCATTGCAACGACGCCAATCCGGTCGAACACACGATGCATCAATACCACGAGCCCCTGTTTCAGCAACATGCCATCGGTTGCGAGCGGTGCCACGGCCCGGGGCAGATTCATGTCGAAAAACGCAGGGACGGGTGGGTTCCCGAGGACGTAGACTTGACGATCGTCAATCCGCGTCGCCTGGCCCCGACGTTGCGCGATAACGTGTGCGAGCAATGCCACCTGCAAGGCCAGATGTTCGTGCAAAAGCGCGGCCGCGGAGTTTTCGATTTCCGTCCCGGATTGCCCCTGGAAGCCTTTCAGACCGTGTTCGTGGGCCCCCCGGAATTCCGCGAACCGGGCAAATCCGTCGGCCAGGTGGAACAAGTGTATGAGAGCACGTGTTACAAAAAAAGCGGCGGCCGCTTTGGCTGCATTTCCTGCCACGATCCCCACGATCATTACTCGGGCCCGGACGATTCCGAGACTTTCACCCGCGCCGCCGCCCTCCTGGCCCGCAAGATGGACTTTTTTCGGGGGCGGTGCCAGCAGTGTCACGGGGAACAAACTCCCGACAAGCCGCACAAACGCCGGGACAAACCGTGCAGCGAGACGCCGGAGAAGCGCCAGGCCAAAAACGATAGTTGTATCGACTGCCACATGCCCCGCAACCCCAGCGCCGACGTCGTCCACGCGGCGGTGACCGATCACCGCGTGCTGCGCCTTCCCCATCGGCCCCCCAAGGCGCCACCTAGACTCCCGGGCGATTCCTTAATGCTGATTCCGTTTCCGCGCACCTTGGGGGATTCCCAGGATCCGGAATTGAGCCGGGACCTGGGAGTGGGCCTGGTCCAAGGTTCCACGTTTTCACCCAAGTCGGGGCAAGTGCTCATGTGCGGCCAAGCCTTGGGCTATCTGAATGACGCGGTGGACCGCGCCCCGGACGACTGGCTGGCCTGGGGAGCGAAAGGATTTGCCCATTATCAACGGGGGGGCCATGCGCACACCCTGAAGGCGGTGGAAAAAATTCTTGCCCACATACCGCGCCATGAGCAAGCCCTGACCTTGGCTGCCAAGGCGTCCATAAGTTTGGGCAAACTTGATGAGGCCGTGGCCTATGCCCAGCGCCTGGTGCAAACCAATCCGCATTCGGCCGAGAATCACCTCCGTTTGGCACAAGTGCATTCCCTGCGCCAAGATTGGTGGCAAACTTTGGCGGCGGCCAAGGCCGCCATGCAACAGGACCCCTTCAATGGCGATGCCCGGTCGTATGTCATCCTCGGCCATTTCCACACCGGCCACTCCGACCGCGCCCGGACCGAATTCGATCTCCTGGGAGTTTTGGATCCGGCCTATCAAGGTAAATTCCGTCCCCAGTATGAGAATCTTATGAAATAGCGCTCATTCTTGCCGGACCCGCTTCCTTTCCTGCAATTCCCCATTCGCTCTTTCCAGTCCATGCCTTACAATGGACGCCAGGGGCGTTTTTCGGTGCTATTACTTACGAGGTCCGCGGTGTCCGCCGACAAAATCAGTGACTACCTGGCCCAGTTCAGCCAGGCCCGCCATCAGATCATCGACCAGCTGCGCCGCACCATCGTCGGCCAGGCCGAGGTCATCGAGCAGATCCTGGCCGCCGTTTTCACGCGCGGCCATTGCCTGCTCGTCGGCGTGCCCGGGCTGGCCAAGACCCTCATGGTCAGCTCGATCAGCCAAATCCTCGACGTGGCCTTCAAACGCATCCAGTTCACCCCGGACCTGATGCCGTCCGACATCACCGGCACCACCGTGCTGGACGAAAAGGAAACCGGCCAGCGCGAGTTCCGCTTCGTCAAGGGGCCGATCTTCGCCAACATCATCCTCGCCGACGAGATCAACCGCACGCCGCCCAAGACCCAGGCCGCCCTCTTGCAGGCCATGCAGGAACGCCAGGTCACCGTCGGCCAGGAAACCTACAACCTGCCCGACCCGTTCTTCGTCATCGCCACGCAGAACCCGATCGAGCAGGAAGGCACCTACCCCTTGCCCGAGGCCCAACTCGACCGCTTCATGTTCAACATCAAGGTCGATTATCCTTCTTACGACGAGGAAAAACGCATTCTGGACATGGCCACGCGCGAAGAGCAGCAAGAAATCACCAAGGTCCTGAGCGGCCGTGCGATTCTGAACATGCAGAAGCTGGTGCGCTCGGTGCCGGTCGGCGATTACGTCAAGGAATACGTGACCAAGCTGGTGCGGGCGACCCGGCCGAAGGACCCGTCGGCGCCGGATTTTGTCAAGAAGATGGTGGACTGGGGCGCCGGCCCACGCGCCGGCATCTTCCTCATCCAGGGCGGCAAGGCCATGGCCGCCATGGACGGCCGCTTCTCCGTCGCCATCGACGACATCAAGAAGTGCGCCATTCCCGTCCTGCGCCATCGCATCATCACTAACTTCCAGGCCCAGGCCGAGGGCAAAACCAGCGAGGACGTCATCGACGAATTGCTGAAAGTGACCGGCGAGCCGGACGTGGGCAAGTATGAGAAGCGGAGGAAGGGAAGTTAGGAAAAATTGAGAAGCCAAGCCATGGCTACCGAGAAGCAAATTCAGGCTGACGTCTTGCGCGCGAAAGAAGGTGAAAAAGGAAGGTTCTCATTCGCCCCTCTGTTGGCCGTGACCTCGGTTTTCATCTTGTCGTTGTGGGGTTTTGATCCAGGGGTCGCCGCACTCATCGACCTATTGTTCATAATAGCGATGATAACATTGCGGGACTTTTTACAAGGGTTGAAATCGTTGTTATAAAATGGTTCGAGAAATACCCGAATGCCCTTAAGGAAACTCAGCCATGTCCCAGCCGCTATTGCACAGCGAAGTACCCGGAATTTCCTGCCGCCGGGGCAAGGTCCGTGACGTGTACGACTTGGGCGACCGCCTGGTCATCGTGGCCAGCGACCGCATCAGTGCCTTCGACTGGGTGCTGCCGACCGGCATCCCCGATAAGGGGAGGCTGCTCACCGGCCTGACGCTGTTCTGGCTGGATTTCCTCAAGGTGCCGAACCATTTGCTTGGCACCGAGGTGGCGGCCATGGGACCCGCCATCGCGGCTCACAAGGAAGTCCTGGAGGGCCGGTCCATGCTGGTGCGCAAAACCCAGGTGGTGCCGATCGAATGCGTGGTGCGTGGTTACCTCGCCGGCTCGGGCTGGAAGGAATATCGGCAGCACGGCACGGTTTGTGGCCTGCGCTTGCGGACCGGCCTGGTGGAAAGCCAGGAACTGCCCGAGCCGATCTTCACCCCGGCCACCAAGGCGGCATCCGGACACGATGAGAATATCTCCTTCGAAGCGATGGCGGCCATCACCGGCCAGGCCACGGCGGAGGAACTGCGCCGCCGCAGCCTGGAGATTTACACGCGGGCCCGCGATTTGGCCCGCGCCAAGGGCATCCTGATCGCCGATACCAAGTTCGAATGGGGCCGACTGCCCGGAGGCGACCTGATTCTCATTGATGAAGTGTTGACGCCCGACAGCTCGCGCTTCTGGCCGGTGGACCAGTATCGGCCGGGAAGCAATCCGCCGTCGTTCGACAAGCAGTTCGTCCGCGACTGGCTGGAAACCACCGGCTGGGATAAGAACAGCCCCCCGCCGGAACTGCCGGCCGAGGTGGTGGCCCGCACGCGCGCGAAATACGTGGAAGCGTATGAGCGGTTGACGGGGAAAACTTTTCCGTGAAAGCCGTCGTGCGCCCCTCCGAAATTTGACAAGGCCAGGTAACCAAGGAACGGCAAGGAACGAGCCATGACGACTTCAAGCCAGGGGATTTGTTTGGGGGAAGCGTTGGGCCCGCCGGCATAAAGCCGGCGGCTCGTCAGACCCATATGTTGCGGAAAACAAGGCGAAAACCGTTTGGCGCAAGCAAGCGGCAACTATACTTCACGCGGGCAAGATTGATATGTAGGACGGGTTTCCCAACCCTTCTTCTGACGTGTTGCTGCGTCCAAAGCCAAAGACGGGTTGGGAAACCCGTCCTACCGCAATTTCGGCCGCGTACAGTATAGATAGCGACTATTTTTGCACTTCCACCAACCGGAACGATATTTTGCCCAGGTTTTTCAGGAGGTTGCCGATTGCCTCCTGCTGCGAACCGAAGCTGACGTGGCCGGCATCGATCTCGACCTGGTCAAAGGCGGCGTCGATCGGCACCCACAAGCCACCCAGCACCACCTCGTTCCAGGCATGGCCGCCGAAAGCCTTGGTGTCGTCGCCCATGTAGGCCAGGCCGGAAAGTTCGCGCGCGGGCAGGCCGGCGGCGCGAGCCAGCGTCGTGAACAACAGAGCGTACGACTTGCAATCGCCTTTCTGGTGCTCGAGCAAATCCGGAATGTTCGGCAAGTGCACCGTCAGGGAGGGCTGGATGAAGTCGTGCACGAAATGCACCAGCTTGTTGACTTTTTCCTCGGGCGTGGCGGCGTCGCCGACGGCCTTGGCGGCCAGGGCCTTGATCTTGGCATCGGTGATGGGATAGGCGCGCGTTTCCTTCAGATTCTCCTCGATCTCCTGGGGCGTGGCCTTGATGTTCTGGCGATGGGCCTTGCCGAGCTTGAGTGTGAGGGTGCCGTCGTCGTTTACGGTCACGAGCTGGCGCGGGCCGGAGGGCAAGGTGGCTTTGTCGGCGCCTTTCACTTCCAGGACCAGCGATTTGATCTTGCCCGGATTGCCCAACGGCCAAGGACGTTCACCCAGGAGCCAGGGTTTTTTGGCTTTCACCTGGCCCAGGACGAACACGTCCTGGCTGTATTCGGTGTTCTTGGCCTGTTCCTCGGTTTCGCGGCGGAGCTCGAAGATGGCCAGATTTCCGGACAACATGCGGCCGGCCCGGTCGTAGCGCGCCAGGACGGAGATTTTTTCCTTGTGCAGGAAGGTATCGACCTCGAAGTACTCGACCTTGACACCGCCGACCAGGCTGGTTTTCTGGGCCAGGATTTTGTGGCTCGACAGCGGCAGCTCCAGGTCTTTGAGGTCGAAGCCCTTGGTGAGGATGCGGTCGCCGACCTTGCGGCCGGCCTTGAGCCACATCTCCGCGGTCATGGCGTCGGCCAGCGTGTAATCCAGCGGGCCGACCTGGCGGGTCCGCGTCACCTTGCCGGTCGTGTGGGCCAGCGCAAAGCCTTTTTCCTGGCGCGTCAGCTTGAAGAGCTGCTTGTTTTTTCCATCGGCTTCCGCGCCGTTGGCGCCGCGCAGGGCGAAGGGGGCCTTGCCGTCGAAGTCGAGCACCTGGCTGGCCGTGATCTCCGCTTTCTGGCCGAAGGAGACCAGCTTCATCGCCATGCGAAAGGTTTCGCGGAAAAAGACGGCGTCGCCTTTGCCTTCGCGGGTCCGCGACGCATGCACGTAGCCGATCTTCTTACCCTGAAAATACACCCCGTACCAATCCAGGTCGAGCGCCGCCTCGATGTCCTTGACGGCCAGCGGCAGGCGCACGGGTTGTTCCTGTGCCGCGGCGGCAAAAGTTAGCGACAGGAAAATCAAAACCAAGGACAACCGGAAACAACGTGCCATGAAGGGCTCCTTTCGGTGTCGTGGGAGGATAACGCTGTTTTACTTGCTGGTGGAGACTGGTACAATAGCGTTTAAACGAAGATCACCTTGAGGTTGCGGGATTCGCCAACCTTTCAAAACTTGTGAAGGATTTTTTCCATGTCCAAAGCCATTTCCAGAGACACCATTTATGAGGAATTGTCCGGACGAACCGGTCTGACTCCTCGCCAAATTGCCAAGGTCTTTTCCGAATTACGAAACCTACAAAAGGAGCGCGGGCCCGGACCAATGTCACTGTTCTCTGGTAAACCACGAAAAAAGCAGCCCGCCAAAGCTCCCACGGCGACCATGAAGTTCTCGTTTACGAAAAAGCAGGTTCTTGCCCTTGTTGACCAGGAACCGACGCTGGAGCAACTGATCGCGGAATTGAAAAAAACGCTTGGGGGATAATATGGCGGATGCTTCCAAGCCGAAATGGAAGGTCACTCGTTTTCCCAAGGTTGTGCGGCAAATCCGAAATTTGGCGCGCAGACTTCGCGGCTTTGGAAAGCTGATGAATTTTCTTCAAACCCTACAGTCGATCTACCAGAAACTGCAAACTCGTCCACGGCAATGGGGAGACCCGACTTACGCTACCAGGTACGCTGGCGGAATGGTACGCCGGGGTATCGAAAACTCTCTCGTCGTCCATTATGTAGTTTATCGGAAGGAAAGAGTTGTCTGTATTCTCGATATTTACCTTTGGAAATCCTAGCGGAGAACTATCAAGCATCAACCTTACAAGCCATACCCCGCCGTCACATCCAGAGTTTGCCCGGTGATGTTGTCGCCCGCCGGCGACGCCAGGTAGGCGACCAGGGCGGCCACGTCGTCGGCCTCGACAAAACGCCCCAGAGCCATGGTATTCAGGTAGGTGCGTTCGACTTCCGCTGCGCTTTGCCCCAACTCGGCGGCGCGCTCTGTGATGATCCGCTGCATCCGCTCGCCGCGCACCGGGCCGGGGCAGACGGCGTTGACCTGGATATTGTACGGCCCCATTTCCTTGGCCAGTGTCATGGTCAAGCCAATCAATCCCCATTTCGAGACGGCATAGGGACTGCGAAGAGCATAGGCCATCTTGCCGGCGATGGAGGCGATGTTGATGATCTTGCCCGAGCGCTGGGCCATCATGGCCGGCAGGACCGCCTTTGCGCACAGAAACGCGCCGGTGAGATTGACGGCCAGCACCTCATCCCAGTCGGCCCGGCGGACGTTCGCCACCAGAGCCGTCGGCCCGATGATGGCGGCGTTGTTGACCAGCACATCGATGCGGCCGAAGGCGTGAGTTTTCTCCGCCAGGGCCAGGACCTGGTCTTCGCGCGTCACGTCGGCGCGAACGGCCAAACCGCGGCCGCCCTGTGCCTGGATTTCGGCCGCTGTCTGCTCGATTTCAGACAATTCCGGGCCGGCGACCACCACGGCCGCTCTGCCTTGCGCCAGTCGCAGGGCGATGGTTTTGCCGATGCCGCGTCCGCCGCCGGTCACGATGGCGACCTGGTTGGCCAACGTCATGCTCCTCAAGCGGTAAACTTTTTCCAACGAATGGAAGAAAAAGGACACGGATAACCCGGATCAAACGGCTAAAGACTTTCAACATTTGCGGCATTCATTTTTCTTGGTTTTACCCGGGTGAATCAGTGTGATCCGTAGCTTTTTTCATTTTACTCGTTGTCGTTGGGAAACGGCTCCGGATTCCCAGCACATGGTCATATTCCGAGCCCTGGCTCTCTCCTGAAGGTGACCAGGTCAAGCTGGGATAAGCATCAAGGAATACACGGTTTCCAAACACCTTGACCCAAGGAAGACGCGCCCGACAAAAGTCGTTTTTGGGGAAACGACCCTCAAAAAACACGGGGAT